>NZ_JAMBJZ010000016.1:0-30392 GCF_025291155.1 Apibacter sp. | reverse complement strand
CATGTAAAAGAAAAACCAAATGATGAATATTTAAATGCAGTGAAACTATCTGACGTTTTAGGTAAAAATACAGGTGACGAAAATGAAATTAACTTTAGTAAACTATCATTAGGATTAAACGAAAATTATTAATTTAATTTTTATATTTGGAAGTTTCTAACTTAAATCTAATATCATTTTAAATTCTTTATTCTTTTTAATAACATATTAGATAAAATTCTTTTATATACCAAGAAAAATAAAATTATGAAAAAATTTTTTATAATTACATTAATGACAGGTACTTTAAAATTATTTTGTCAATCATCAAGTCATGGAATTGCATTAAATGTAGGTGATACCTATATCAATACTAATGCAGGATACGCAGGCATTGAATACGCTTATCGCATTAATCCTCATCGAGGGTGTGGATTAGATCTTGGAGTTGGAACTTATTATGGAAGTTTTAATAATAATTTTAAATTTATACCGGAATCCCATCTTACTCTTTCATATGGAATTTTTCTTGGTGAATATTCAATGACTCCACATAATATTAATCCCAGCTTAGGAATACATTTTCTAAATGTAGTTAGACTAAAAGTAGGTTACAGTTGGGAAAAAGGAAATGAAAATCGAGGAATGAAAGGTATAACATTCGGAATTAATTGTTTATTCGGCTCTTCAGGATTTTACGATATTTTGAAATAAAATATTAATTTTTCCTATTAAATAAAAGAAAAACTTATATCATACTTTAAAATTTATTATCCGTTAATATTCCTAAAAATCATTATTTATTTAGGATCTATCATAAATTCCTGATAAATAAATGAAAAACAAACCTAAAACTATAATTGACATCCCAATTATAGATGATATCCATTCTTTTTTAGTTTTCTTTTCATGATTAATATATACCCCAGCTATGATAGCAACAATTATCGATGCTTGCCCCACCGGATAAGCCACTGATAAACCCAATTTAACTTGTGAAACTAATATAGCTATATTACCTATCGCCCATAATATTCCGACTATGCTATTCTTGAATGAAATTTTAGTATAAGGATTGTTTTTAAAAAATAAAAAGGCTAAAACATTAATTCCGAATATTTGCCCTATGGATTGAGGTAAAAGACTTGACCATCCATCTATTTTAAAATATTTTAAAATTCCTACATAGAGAGTAAAACCTAAAGAAGAAAGTAAATTAACCATTATCCCCTTCCCCCAATTTGACTTTTCATTTTTTTTATCTTTAGATGATTCTTTATAAGATGTAAAAACAATACCGATTATTATTAATGCTAAAGCTGTAAAACCAAATATTTTAGAATCAACTGAGCTCCAATCTCCTAACATCACTCCTAGTAAAGAAGTTCCAATAATTTGTGTACCATTTGAAATAGGCATGGATTTCGACACTCCTAAATATTTTAATCCCATTAATTGCCCTACGGATCCTATAGCCCAAAAAATACCAGATGCTAAACTAATTCCAATAATATGAGGACTAATTGCCGGATGTTTTATTGCATAGACTAAACACGCAAATATAAAACTCCCTATTGCAATTCCAAATGACTGCTCAATGGCTTTTCCTCCTATAAGAGTAGCAATTACAGGAAGAAAACCCCAAGATAAAATAGGAATACAAGCTACTAAAAAGTCTACTATACTCATATTTAAAAAATACCGTAAAGAAAATTATTTAAGCGTTTTGTCCAAGTATAGATAGAGCACCATCTACAGTATAGGTAGCTCCCGTAACATATGAACTTGCTTGCGAAGCCAAAAATAATGCTACATTCGCAACTTCTTCAGGGGTACCTCCTCTTTTCATAGGAATAATATCTTCTTTTTCTTTTAATAATTTAGCTTCATCAGTAAATTGCTTATTAATAGGTGTAAGGATCATTCCAGGTGCAATATTGTTAACTGTTAATTCCTTAGGTGCTAATTCTATAGCGAGTGTTCTTGTCAAATTTCTCATACCCGCTTTAGCTGTATTATAATCAGCATCCCCTGGACGACATACAAATTCATGTATTGAAGTAACATTTATAATTCGGGATCCTTTATAAGAATTATTTTTTTTCTTAAGATTTAAAAATTCTTTAATGCAATAAAAAGGACCATATAAATTAGTTTTTATAGTTCTATCCCAATCTTCAAGATTCATATCTTCAACGTACGTATTTTTCCCATTAATACCTGCATTATTTACTAAAATATCAATATCCTCAAAATCCTTATTTATAAGATTGAAAAAATTTTGAGTTTCATTATAATTTGAAATATTTACCTGATATGCTTTGGCCTTAATATTCAATCCGGATAAATCGTTTACCAAATTTTCAGCCCTATCTTTTCCGGAATGGTAAGTAATAATAACATTTGCTCCTTCACGCGCAAATAGCGCTGCTATTGACTTTCCAATACCTGAACTAGACCCAGTAACTAACGCAGTTTTATTTTGTAAAATTCCCATGTTTATAAATATTTAAATTATTTTATTATTATCTTTTGATTATTAAATTTCATTTAATTTTAAAGTAAAAACTTGATTATTCACTCTATCTATCATTAGACAGTAAATAGTTTAATTTAAATAGTAATTATGGGTTGATAAATGTTTATTAAAATAAAAAAGAAATAACCTATTTTACAATTAATGTGCTTTTAATTATAATAGATTCGAATTCTTAATTATTAATAATAAGTGAAAGAATAGCTAAGTAGTTATTTGCATAAAATCACAAGTCATCTAATAAGATAAGTCACTTGCTTTTATAAAGTTTAAATATTATTATAGTCAATATACTCTTAGAAGCACACAAATAGTCAATATTACTCTATTATAATTCGTGAATTAAATTCCTATTTAAAACATTTATATAATATTTATATTTCAAAGTTATAAAAATAATTTATAATTTTATATAAATATTTTTCACTAATTTAAATTAATTATTTTAATACCTAAAAAAGAAAATGAAATTCTATTTAGTAATAGGTACTTATACCGAAGGAGAGAGTAACGGCATCTATATTTATGATTTCGATTCTGAAACCGGTAATACCTCTTTTATTGATAGTGTATCTGTAAATAATCCCTCTTATTTGGTAATTAACCATAAAAAAGATCATATATACTCAGTGAGTGAAAATGATGACAAAGAAAGTTCTATAGTTAATTCTTTCTTTTTTAATAAAGCAACAGGAAAAATTTCATTCCAAAATTCTCAATCTGCATTTGGTGCGGCTCCCTGTTATATAACCATTGAACTTCAAGATAAATATATAGTAACAGCAAATTATATAGGGGGAAGTATTTCCGTATTTAAAACAAAATCCGACGGAAGCTTAAATCCTATGATCCAACAAGTTAACTTTTCAGGCAGCAGCATACACGATGTAAGACAGAATCAATCACATCTTCATTGTACCGTTTTTTCACCAGATTATGATTATCTTTTTGCTACAGATTTAGGTAGTGATAGAATTTATAAATTCAAAGTAAATTATTCTGAAGAAAGTAATTTCCTCACATTTTGCACCCCTGCTTATATTAATGTGGCTCCTGGTTCAGGTCCACGTCATCTTGTTTTCCATCAAAACAAAAGATTTGCTTATCTTATAAATGAACTTGGAGGGACTATAGTTGCCTTTAGATATACAAATGGTAATTTAGAAGAGATTCAAACAACAATTTCAGATGAATATAAAGCTGAAGGTAGCGCGGATATCCATATACATCCTAACGGGAAATTTTTATATTCATCTAATCGTTTAAAAAAAGACGGTATTTCAATTTTTAAAATTGATGAAAATACAGGGAAATTAACTCCTATAGATTATGAGAGAACCAATATTAACCCTAGAAATTTTGTAATTTCTCCTAATGGTAAATTTTTAATAGTAGCCAATCAAGATAGTGACACCATTCAAGTATTTTCGATTGATCTAAAATACGGATTATTGCATGATACCAATCAAAACATCAAGTTAGATATGCCTGTATGCTTAAAATTTATTTCACCTTAAAAGCCTAAAGTGTTTTACAATAAAAAAACGATTATTCATATCTCTTATATATTAATAAATGAGTATTTTTGTATAAAATTTTAACAAACAAATTTTATAATATTATGAGTCTAATAGCACAAATTCATGCAAGACAAATCTTGGATTCCAGAGGTAATCCAACAGTAGAAGTTGATGTAATCACTGAGTATGGAACTTTGGGAAGAGCTGCTGTTCCATCTGGAGCATCTACCGGTGAATATGAAGCTGTTGAATTAAGAGACGGAGAAAAAGAATATTTAGGAAAAGGAGTTTTAAAAGCTGTTGAAAATGTAAATGATGTTATTGCACCTGAATTAGTTGGAGTTGATGTCTTTGAACAAGCTTTAATAGATAAAACAATGATTGACCTAGATGGAACTCCTAATAAAGGAAAATTAGGCGCCAATGCTATATTAGGTGTTTCTTTAGCCGTTGCTCAAGCTGCTGCAAAAGAATTAGGTCTACCTTTATATCGTTACGTAGGAGGAGTAAATGGTAAAGTACTTCCTGTTCCAATGATGAATATTATCAATGCTGGTGCTCATTCTGATGCTCCCATAGCATTTCAAGAATTTATGATTATGCCGGTTGCTGCAGATAGTTATACTACTGCTATTCGTATGGGCGCAGAAATATTCCACTCTCTAAAGAAAGTTTTACATGACAGAGGCTTAAGTACTGCTGTTGGCGATGAAGGTGGTTTCGCTCCAAACTTTAAAAATATTGAAGATGCATTAGATACCATTCTAGATGCGACTAAAAAAGCTGGATATACTCCAGGTCAAGACGTTATGTTAGCATTAGATTGTGCATCTTCCGAGTTTTTCAAAGATAATAAATACGATTATTCAATTTTTGAAGGTCAAGGAGGTAAAGTTAGAACAAGTGAAGAACAAGCTTCTTATCTAGCTGAATTAACAGAAAAATATCCAATTATCTCAATTGAAGATGGTATGGATCAAAATGATTGGGCCGGATGGAAAATACTTACTGAAAAAATTGGTAAAAGAGTCCAATTAGTTGGAGATGATTTATTTGTAACCAATGTTAAAAGACTTGAAGACGGTATTAAACAAGGAGTGGGTAACTCAATTTTAATTAAAGTTAACCAAATCGGTACTCTTACAGAAACTATTGACGCTGTACAAATGGCTCAAAATGCTGGATATACTGCAGTAATGTCTCATCGTTCAGGAGAAACAGAAGATAACACAATTGCTGATCTTGCTGTAGCTTTAAACTGCGGTCAAATTAAAACAGGTTCTGCTTCAAGATCTGATCGTATGGCTAAATACAATCAATTATTAAGAATTGAAGAAAGTTTAGGTGAAGTAGCAGTTTACCCTCAATTTAAAGCTTTTAAAGTTAAGAGATAATTTAATTTTAAATTAAACATAAATAAAAAAACGGGAGGGTTTAATAAATCTTTCCGTTTTTTATTATGATAAATTGAAAAATTTAACTTATATCAGAATTAACAATAGTTGAAATTTTTCAATTTTATTAAAATTAAATTTTTTACTTACTGTTAATTAAAAAGAAATTACCTCTTAACAATTGTTTAAAGATTCGTTATTTATGCACGTATTTTTTAATATTTCAACTATAATTTTTTTTTCGAATAATATAATTTCATATATTTCACAAGCATAAAACAACTAATAAAATAAGAAAGAACTTAAATATGTCAGACACAGTAAAATTATCCTATGAAGGCAAAGAATATGAATATCCGATTGTTGAGAGTGTTATAGGGGACAGAGGTATAAATATTTCTAAACTACGAGATGAGACTGGACTTATTACTTTAGATGTTGGCTTCAAGAATACAGGTGCCACAAAGAGTAAAATTACATACCTCGATGGAGATTTAGGTCAATTATATTATCGAGGTTATCCCATTGAACAAATTGCAAAAAAATCAACCTTTACAGAGGTTATGTATTTATTATTAGAAGGCGAGCTTCCAACGTTGAAACAATTAAATCAATTTGAAGCAGATATAAAAAAGAATAGCTTGGTAAGTGAAGAAATGAAACAAATTTTAAAAGCATTTCCTCGCTCTGCGCATCCAATGGGGGTATTATCAACACTTACAAGTGCTTTAACTGCCTTCAATCCTCATGCTGTAAATGTTAAATCAGAAAGAGACTTATATAATGCATATACATTACTTTTAGGTAAATTTCCTGTTTTATGCGCCTGGACTTATCGCCTAAAACTAGGTTTACCTCTAAATTATTCCAATAATAGATTAGATTATCCACATAACTTCTATCAAATGATGTTCAGAATGCCTACTGAAGATTTAGAAATTGATGAAGTTGTGGTAGATGCCATTAATAAGCTGTTAATACTACACGCAGATCATGAGCAAAATTGTTCTGCTTCTACTGTTAGAATGGTAGGATCTGCTCAAACAGGTTTATTTGCTTCTATCTCCGCAGGAGTTTCTGCTCTTTGGGGACCATTACATGGGGGAGCAAATCAAGCGGTAATCGAAATGTTAGAAATGATTAAGAATGATGGCGGAGATCTTCAAAAATGGATTGATAAGGCTAAATCTAAAGATGACAGCTTCCGCTTAATGGGATTTGGACATCGAGTATATAGAAATTTTGATCCTAGAGCTAAAGTAATTAAAAAAGTTGCTGATGACGTATTCAGTAGATTAGGTGTTGAAGATGAAACTCTTGAAATTGCCCAAAAATTAGAAGAAGTAGCTTTAAATGATCCTTATTTCATTGAAAAGAAATTATATCCAAATGTTGATTTTTATTCAGGAATTATTTATAGAGCATTAGGCATTCCTACAGAAATGTTTACCATCATGTTTGCTTTAGGACGATTACCTGGATGGATTGCACAATGGAAAGAAATGAGAATGAATAGTGAGCCGATAAATAGACCAAGACAAATTTATATAGGTAGTCCAAAACGCGATTACGTAGATATTGAAAAAAGATAATAATATTTATTCTACAAAAATCACTAAAAAAGTTTTAGCCAATAAGCTAAAACTTTTTTATTTTTTATTACTTTTATCTTATTAATTACTTTGAACTACTTCCATGATAAAAGAAAAATTACTGCATCATATATGGCAATTTAAAAAATTTAATACTCTACATTTATATACTATTGAAGGGGAAAAAATTGATATTATTAATGTTGGTATTTATAATACGAATGCCGGACCTGATTTTTTATTTGCTAAAATAAAAATTGATTCTGTTGAATGGAATGGTAATATTGAAATTCACGTAAGATCATCTGATTGGATTAAGCATAAACATGATCATAACAAAAGTTATAAAAATGTAATATTACATGTAGTATATGAGTTCGATGACAAAGATTATAAAATTCATAACTCATCATTTCCAATCCTTGAATTGAAAACTTATATATCTGATGAAATTAAGAATAATTATACTTTCTTAAAAGAAAATTCATTCGATTTTATTCCTTGTGAAAAGTTAATCAGTAATTGTTTAGATTCAGAATTTTTAAATTTCTCTGAAAATCTGTATTTAGAAAAACTCAAAAGTAAATGTGAGCATATTTACCAAATTCTCAAACTAAAAAAGAATGATTGGGAAGCCACCCTTGGTGCTGTTTTAGCATACACATTTGGTCTAAAAATTAATGCTGAAGCTTTTGAACAGATATTTTTATCTATAGATTATAAGATCATCCGAAAGATTTCAAAAAATAAATTTAATATGGAATCCTTATTATTTGGAGTCACTCATGAATTAAACAATTATATGGATGATTATCCACAAAATTTATTCAATGAATATAAATTTATACAATCAAAATATAACATTCCAACGCAATTAATCGAAATAAAATACATGAGATTGAGACCCTTTAATTTTCCTTCTCTCAGATTATCTCAACTTGCAAATTTACTCTCCATATATCAGAATTTATTTTCTTATGTAATAGGAATAAAAACAGTTCAGCAATATTATCAATTACTAGACGACGTAAAAGCTTCTTTATATTGGAATGATCATTATGTATTCGATAAAAAAACAACAAAATATTTCGAAAAAAAATTATCCATATCTCAAAAAAATTTATTAATTCTTAATGCTTTTTTACCTATAAAATTTGCTTATTCTCAAAGCATTGGAAATTCCTTAGATGAAGAAATCTTTGAAATCCTTTACGAGATTGAACACGAAAATAATTCGATCATATCCAATTATAAAAATTTAGGTATTAAATGTAAGTCAGCTTTAGATTCTCAGGCATTCTTATATTTATATAAAAATAAATGTTTAAAAAGACAATGCTTAAATTGTGAAATAGGATTTAGAATTTTAAAATAATATTTTTTGAACTTTTTTTATTTATAATTTTAGCATTATGTATTTTCTTGTATCTAACACCTTATTATTCAATAATTACAGAAATTTAAAGTTATGATATTTCTACTTATTTTTATCATTGAAAAAAGAAGTATAGACCAAATAAACAAGAGGTATTATCATTAATAAAAAATATAAAGGATTAAAATGGTTGGGAAACAAAAATACAAACCCTAGTCCACATAAAATACCAAAGATTGCTCCCCCTAAATGCGCATCATGACCAATATTACCTAATTGAGTCTTCATTCCATATAATGAATATGTCAAATAAATAATACCAAAAATCCATCCTGGAATTGAAAAAGGCAAAGGAAAAATTCCAATCGAAATTTGAGAATCTAAAATGATAGATGCAAACAAAATCCCAGACACACCTCCAGACGCTCCTATAGCGCTATAATACGGATTATTTTTATGCATCAACAATGCTAATGTATTTCCCCCAATAATTGAGCCGAAATAAGTTAGTATAAATAAAATAGTACCGTAATTTAATACTAAACTTGAAAAGAAATAAAAGGTATACATATTAAAAAAAAGATGAGCTATATCTCCATGTAAAAAAGCAGAAACTATCATTCTATCCCATTGCTTATCTATTAAGATTGCTCTTATATTGAATTTGTATCTATCAAAAAATTCTTGATCATTAAATCCTTTGATACTGATTATACTAGTAATAACAATAATACCTATTACAATAATATTTGAATTTCCCATTTATATTAATTAAATCTTTTAATATTGACCTCAGAAAGTAATTCTTTTGAATTCTCCATGAATTCATAGAGCTCATTAGCCATCGTTGGTGCTAACATCACCCCCCTACTTCCTAATCCATTAAGAATAAACATATTTTCGTATTCAGGATGTTCTCCTAAGAGAGGTCTTCTATCAACTACTGTTGGTCGTATTCCTGCAAATTTTTTTATTATCTTATAATCTATTTTTAAAAATTTATTTAAATTAGTAATTAATTCATTTTGTCCTTCTTCAGATATTTCATCATTAATTTCACGATAATGATAGGTAGCACCCACATAATAGTAATCTTTTTCCATAGGCATAATAAAAACCTTAGATTTCACAATATCAGTAAGTTCTAATCCATTTGCATGAATAACCATAGTTTCACCTTTGACGCCTTCCATAGGAAGATAGCTAAAATAAGGATTATATTTTAAAGCATATCCATCACAAAAAACAATTTTTAAAGCTTTAATTCCTTTATAATTGTAAAATCCATTATCTTTTTTTAAAAAACTAAAATCAAAAATATCATCTATCAAACTATTATTTTTAAGTAAGAATTTTCTGAATTCTCTTAAAAGTTCTCTAACAAATATTTTACCTGACTTAAATACTTTACCCATACCGAAATCAGCTTTAATATATGGATTTATAGAATTATAAATTTCCGTATCTAAAAAAGGTTTTAAATTTTCATTTCTTTCAGACTTTTTTTTCCAGGTTTTTACTTCATCTTCATTGGCAAAGATTCTATATAAATCTGAATTATATACTAACTTAACTTTCAATAAATCTTCAAATTCTCTAAATACTTGATATAATTTTTCTATCTCGGGTTCAGCATTCCAAACGGGTGTAAACCTTTTTAATACTACAGGATTATACATTCCTGAGGATACAAATGATGCAGAATTTGAAACAATATCAATGATTTTATATGATTTATTTTCTTTATGAAGTTTGTGAGCCAAACATGAACCAGCTAATCCTTGTCCGACAATAAGGTAATCTACCATAATATTTTATAATCAAAAGTAGTGTTAATCATAAGCAAATTTAAAAAAAATCCTGAATCAAAAATTTGATTCAGGACTATATATACATTTAAAAAAAATTATCATTAGTAATTCCACATATTATTTTCTTTCTGTAGAATTTCATTTTTAATCCTATTGCTCTCTTCAAGCTGAGCTTTTGCATCACCTGGAATGTAATTTGTAATCAATCCATCTCCATATTCAGATTGAGATTTATATATAATGGAACTAAATCTTCTAGCATTTAATACATCATCATAAGTAATATATGAAGATCCATTTTTAGGATTAAACACTGTACAACTTGATAATACTTCTCTAGCTCCAGGATAAAATATCCAGAATAAATCAATCATCTCATCATCTCCTTGATAGCCTAACATGGTAGCCTCAGTTAAACCAAGCACTTGTGGATCAGGCCCCATCGGAGCGAGCCCTAACAAACGATATTTCATTTGCCCAAGTCGCTTATCAATATACCACATTCCTTTAATCTTAATCAATTTTACACTACGAGTATCAGTCTTATAATTATCCACTCCTTCAATCAAATCTTGCGCAGTAATTTCTTCACCAGATGCCCTTTTATCTTGAAGCCATTCCGATTCTCTTATAGCTTGAATCTTATTTTGGAGATTTTCTGGAGAAATCCTTGATGTGAAGTTATCATCGTCATAAACTTCAGTAATTTTCCCTGAATCTATTCCATTAAAAAGAGCATCATATAAAGAGATATAAGTTGTTGATACATCGTCGTGTGCATAATAATATGGTTGATTTAATTTTTCATTTAAATCAATAATCTCCCATACTACTTTAGACCATAGAATATCTTTATCTTCAATATATCCATAAGGTAATACAGTAGGAGCAGTAGAGATTGTATCTGTACCATTTACAATATCATACCTTTCTTCTCTCATTTCTCTTAATTCAACAGGTGATTTAGCATTTAATATATTTTGTGCGAATGCTCCTGAACATGTTAAGATTGCCAAACTAATTAGTAAAGATTTCATGTTAAAATAGTATTATTAATTTCTTTATTATTGAACATTGATAAGTATCGGTGAAATACTTTGTTGAGATATTCCTGAAGCAGTTGCAGCGATATCAAATATTAATACTTGATCTCCCGATTTTAAACCTTTAAGATAATCAGCAGCAGCTCTCAATGAATTACCAGAATATGGTCTTGCAGCCGCACCTGGTCTTTTCAATTTGAATCCTGTTACATTAAATGTAACCGGGAATTCGAAATCCGGTATAGCAGCAGATACAGTTTGATTAGGTACAGAGCTACCTGGCATACTTACAACATTTGCTCCACGTATAGTTCCTTGTGCTTTTGGTACATTTTTAATTCTAAACCCTACAGTAGTAGAAACTGTTTTTCCTGAAGATGTTTTTCCTGAAATTGTAAATGATGTCGTTGTGCCTGATCCGGCTTTATAAATCCACCCTTTACCAGATTTTGATAGACTACCATTAGATGTGGTCATACTTATTGTTGATGCATCTACACCGGTAACCGAACCACTCATTGGATTATCAACTCCCCTATAAACAACATTCATTTTATCTGCAACAACTGTACCGCCTGTCGGTAAATCCTTAACAACATCTTGAACAACTTCGTAAGTTTCATTAAATTTTTCAGTTTTTATCCCTCCTGGAGTTTGATAAGATATATTTCCTGATAAACTTTGTTTTCCTATACCCGAAGCTACCATATTAACAACCGCTTTTCCACCTGATAAAGGAATATTACGTCCGTTTAATGTAATTGATCCTTTAAGAGTGTTATCATAGGCTCCAAAACCGATTACAACATTGAATTTTTCTCCTGCTCTAACGAATTTTGGAGCGGATACTATAGGTACAAATGCTTTCAATTCTATTTCATCTTCAAGTTTATTAGCTAATAAATCTCTAACCCTATTTCCTTCTTCCGTTCTAATATTAGATTCTAATCTTGTTAGATTTGTTAGTGCAGAAATCATAGGTTGATCATAAAATTGATTTACAACCCAAGGTTTATTTTGTTTATCTGAAAAATCGAACAATTGCTCAATTCTCATTTTTGCATTTTCTCCTGCTCCTTGAAGTATAAATTTTGTAAAGTTTTGAACTTTCGTAATCATCTCTTGTACCTCCTTAGTTGGAGTGTTATCATTAACAAAGAATACTTTATTAACTACATCTGTATTTTGAAGAGAATTATAGTTTGTTTCTTCTCCCGCGGAAGGAGGTCTATAGTCAGCTATTTCTGTAAGATTCTTTTTAACATTTTGAATCGCGTCTATAGCTTCTTTTGCTTGATTTTTTACTTCATCGGACTTTTTAGCTATTTCCTCATATCCTTCTTTTCCTTCAGCTTTTTTAGCCTCTATCTGTTCGTAAAAGGTTTTATTATTTTCATCAGTTAATTTTGTGGATAATTGCAAGGATTCATTAATTCCTTCAAAAGAACGCAAAATTTCTCTATCCACATTCATTGCCAGCATTGATATAAACACTAAATACATTAGGTTTATCATCTTCTGGCGTGGTGTCTGTTTTCCTGCTGCCATTTTTACTTATTTAATTTTTAATTTAAAATTATTAAGCTTTCATGGCATTAAGCATACCACCATATACTTTGTTTAAATTATTTAGATTTGCTGTTAATTCAGCTAATTGTAGTTGGAATGTATGTGAATACTCTCCAGCTTTTGATAAATCATCAACAAATTTTTGATTTGCTTCAGTATAAATTTTACCATTATCTAATTGTAACTGATACAATGCATTTAGGCGTTCCAAATGTGAAGAAGCTATACTTAACTGATTTTTGTATTTTTCTGTAACTGAACTTGCTTCCACTGTTTTGTTTATGCCTTCAACAGCATTACCAAAGTTTTCAATTCCTCCGCGGAGTCTTTCTAGTAATCCTGCATCTAATTTAGCTTGAGAAAGCATTTCATCTAATTTATTAGATAATGAGATTTCTGCTTCTTGCATTTGCGGCTGCGGCTTTGATTTTTTTCCTGCCGGTGCACCATTTAATAATTCAGGATATGCTTTTTCCCATTCATATTCTGCTGGAGGTGGATCGAATGCAAATACTACAAATATAAATGCTTCTACAATTAATCCTATCGCAAGTATAGTACTTCCTGTAATAGGTCCCAATCCCCAGTGATTAATTTTAAATAATGCTCCAACGATAACTACTGCTGCACCCAATGAGTACACCATATTTAATACCTTATCCTTCGTTTTTGTTTTCAATGCCATCTTTTTAAATTTAATTATTTATATTTAATATTTATTTATTTTATAATTATATTTTATCTTACCGGAGCTTGTTTTTTTATAGGTGGAAATTTTCCTTTAGCTCCTTCCGGTATGGTTTGAACTCTTCTGAATCCAATAAAACTTCTCGCAGAATCTTTATGTTCCCAATCTCTTTCGTTAACCATTAACATGTATCCGATATCTTTCCATGAACCGCCTTTAATAACTTTTCTCGGGTCTTCAATTCTGTTACCTAAATAAGGATTTAATGTGGATGATATAATATAGGAGCTATTGTTATAAGCTGAAATGGTCCATTCAGATACATTACCTGCCATATCATAAAGACCGAATCCATTTTTAAGAAAAGATTTTACAGGAGCTGTATATAAGAATCCATTCTCACTTTCCATATAATCACCTCGCTTAGGTTTAAAGTTAGCCAAATAACAGCCTCTATCGTCAATTAGATAAGGGCCTCCCCAAGGATAAGGAGCATTTTCAAGACCACCTCTTGCTGCGTATTCCCATTCCACTTCTGAAGGTAGTCTATAGGGAAATATTTTATCAAGTTTTCTTTTTCTACTTTGATTAAAATCGTTTTTAGATTTTGTACTATAAGCACAGAAAGCTCTTGCCTGATCCCAAGTTACACCTACGACAGGATATTTAGAGTAGGCCTTATGCCAGAAATATTGCTCAAATAAGGGTTCATTAAATGAATAATTAAAATCTCTTAGCCAAACAGTAGTATCAGGATAAATAGCTATCTCTTCTCTTTTTAAGAAATCTTCACCTCTTCCTTTATTTTTCACAGCTTCAAGTTGGTCTATCCAGGTAAATTGATAAATTAACTTTCTTGGATCAATAACTCTTTCGTAGTTAAATCTTTCTTCAGGTGGGTAATATAAAGATTCCAATACTTCTGCATAGGCAACGTCAGGATATCGTGATGTATTCCATTCTAATGGAACCGACCAATCCAATTTTTTAGATTCATCGTAACCATCTCTCCCTCCCTGCTCTTCTAACATCTGTTGATATGCAGTTTGTTCTTTTTCTGATTTTTTATTTAAATATGAATATTTTCCAATTCCTTCTCCTCCTTCTTCACCTCCTCTTTCTGCTAAAAGTGAACGAACAATTGAATCTCTAACATATTTAACAAACACTCTATATTCTGCATTTGTTACTTCTGTGTCATCCATATAAAAGGCTGAAACTGTAACGGTAGTTAAAGGCGCTTTAGTATTTGTTCCTGTGAAATCCATATCTGACTGTCCTAAAACAAAAGCTCCACCTGGAATAGGTACCATACCATAAGGTTTTTTATTATTCCATTGTTGACCTTTTTCTGTAATTACAACCTCTCCTTTAACTCCCGGCTTTCCTGCTTTACCTTTCCTGGTCGATTTACAAGAAATTATTGTTGTTGCTGCCAATAAGAGTAATAATATTTTTCTCATTATAACCAAAATATTTCTTTTTAAAAATTGTAAAACTACTATTTTTTTATTTTATTTAAAAATTTTTTTGTCACTTAAATAAAATTAGAGGTATTTTAATCTTCTCATCTATTTATAAAAATTTTTTAAAGGTTTTCCAATAGCGTTCTGGAACATTTCCTTCTAAAGCATCTTTATAATCATTCAACGAGCAAGGAACTAAAAAAACCGCATTTCCATCGCCTTCAATATCTATAGATAACCACCATTTATCAACATACTTATCTTTTAAAAAAACCAGTTCTTTATCTTCATGTATGACTGTATATTTGATATATTCATCATTCTCATAATACTCTTGCTGATTTTTACCATCAATGAGATACCATAGCATTTGTGAAACTAACTTTTCATTCATTTTATTGTATGAATATCCTAAAAAATTATAAATACCGATTATTTTAATTTGCTTGGACAAGCCTACATACCTTGATATACTGCATATTTCTCTATTCGTAAATCCATTTACCGTACTTCCGGTTGAAAGAGTTCCATCATAGGATTCTACCGAATCTAAATTAATTCCTACAAAGTCGGAACTTCTAAAGACCGGTTCTGAATCTTTTATATTACTAGCAATATTTCCTAAACGTATTCCCTCAAAATCAAGGGTATTGAATTTTTTTAATGTGGATTGAGATACATAGTAACTTTGATAGCCTATATTGGTAAAATTGAACAACAAATTTACATCTTCCACTATCATCTTAGATAGATAATTTTTATCGGTTAATTTTCTCTTCGCGTTTTCAATTTCAATTTTATTATCAACCGCAGTATAATTTAAGGGTTTATTTAGTATGGAAAGTGCTTTATAAACAGTATAATTCAATCCCATATTTCCTCCTAAAACTATGGGTTGAACTTTCATTTCCAATAACTCTTCCAAGACCTTTTTTAAAGCAAAATCTGTATCTTCCCATTCATCTCCTGGTATGATATCGCCTAAATCATATAATTTTATATTCCAGTCATTCCATATTAATCGATAGAACTCTTCACGTATCAATCGTAAGTTAGAAAATTCTTTACTATGTCCGGTTCCCCGTAAATCAGGGCAACCGATAATTACTATACTGTTCTCTTCTAATTTATCATCCCAGTAGAATTGTATCTTACTTCCTACAGAATCAGGCAGCCCATATAACAGAGATTCATCTACCGGATGCAAAAAATGCCGTAATGCCTCCAACTTATTTCTTTTTTGTTTTGCTTTTTGACTTAGCTTTACTTCCTGTTTCTGAGATAATTTTTTTAACATCTTCAAGGGTTAATTTATCTACTTCAACCTCTTTAGGTATTTTAAAGTTTTCTTTCCCTTGTTTTATATAAGGTCCCCATCTTCCATTTAAAATCTCTATGATAGGATCTTCGGTTTCAAAAGCTTTAATAAATTTATTCTTATCAGCCTCTCTTTTAGCTTCTATTAATTCTATCGCCCTATCTAATGTTATGGTAGCAATTTCGTCTCCTTCTTTAGGTTTGAGAGAAAAAAATTTGCTATTATGTTTTACATAGGGTCCGAATCTGCCTGTATTTACTTCCACTTTTTTATCTTCATAATCTCCTAAATACCTTGGAAGCTCAAATAATTTAAGTGCTTCTTCTAAAGTAATTGAATTTATATGTTGCCCTTTCATTAAACCGGCAAACTTCGGTTTTTCTTCCTCTTCTGTTTCTCCCATCTGAATCATTGGTCCAAATCTTCCAATTCGTGCATAGATATTTTTTCCGCTTATCGGATCTTGTCCTAGCAATCTTTCTCCAGTAGCTCTTTCGGCTGTTTCTTTAACCTCTTCTACATGCGGATGAAAGTCACTATAAAATCCGGATAGCATCTCTTTCCAATTCTCATTTCCGCCTGCAATATTATCAAAGTCTTCTTCTACTTTTGCGGTAAAACCATAATCTAGAATGGTGGGAAAATGTTCAGTTAAAAACTCATTCACTACCAATCCAATATCGGTAGGCATAAGTTTTCTTCGATCTCCTCCGTAATTTTCCACTTCTATTTTTTCTTTAATATTATCATTTTTTAATAATATTTTCTTTACTTCTCTTTGCTTAGGATCTAAATCTCTTATTTCAACATATTGTCTTTTCTGAATGGTGGAAATTGTAGGTGCATAGGTAGAAGGACGACCAATACCCAGTTCTTCTAATTTTCTTACTAAAGATGCTTCGTTATATCTTGGTGCAGGTCTGCTGAATTTTTCTTCTCCTATGATTTGTGATAATTGTACTATCTCACCTTTTTCCACTTTCGGCAATAGACCTTCATTATCCTCTTCTGGGGAGTCTTCATCTTTTTGGATCTGATAAACTTTTAAAAATCCGTCAAAAATAATTACTTCGCCTTTTGTAATAAATTTTTCTTTTAAATCTGAAGCGGATATATCTACAATGGTTCTTTCTAATCTTGCATCAGACATTTGTGAAGCTAAAGTTCTTCTCCATATTAAATGATATAATTTTTTTTGAGAATCATCTGCTCCTGCCTCCTGCACAGATAAATTTGTTGGTCGTATGGCTTCGTGAGCTTCTTGTGCTGATTTATTTTTAGTGGTATATTGACGTGTGTGTAAATATTCGTTACCAAAATTTTTTACAATAACACTTTTAGCTGAATTAATTGCTTCTTCGGATAAATTTACACTATCGGTTCTCATATATGTAATGTATCCCGATTCGTATAGTTGTTGAGCAATCATCATAGTCCTACTTACTGAGAATCCTAACTTTGAGGCTTCCTGTTGTAAGGTAGATGTTGTAAAAGGAGCTGATGGGCTTCTTTTACTTGGACGAGTTTCAACATTGGAAATGGAAAATATTTTTCCTTTTGCTCTTTGTATAAAATCTAATGCTTGCGAATAATCAGCAAAATCTGTGTTTAATTTACTTTTTAATAAATTTTTTGATTTGTTATAAAAATCTGCCTCTACTTTATAAATGGGAACCGGAATAAATTTCTCAATTTCCTTTTCTCTTTCACAAATTAAACGAACTGCTACGGATTGGACCCTGCCTGCAGATAAACCTGCTTTTACTTTAGACCATAGAATAGGCGACATTTCAAACCCTACTAATCTGTCTAATACTCTTCTAGCTTGTTGCGCATTTACTAAATTAATATCAATGGTTCTGGGATTTTGAATGGCTTTTTGAATTGCATTTTTGGTTATTTCATGAAAAACTATTCTTTTAGTATTTTCAGATTTTAAATTTAATTCATTAAATAAATGCCAGGCAATGGCTTCTCCTTCACGGTCTTCATCGGAAGCCAACCAAACTGTATCCGCTTTTTTTGCTAATGATTTAAGTTTCTTCACAACTTCTTTTTTATCCGTGGAAACCTGGTATATAGGTTCTAAGGTTTTCATATCTATCCCCATATCCTTTTTAGCCAGATCTGTTATATGACCATAACTTGATTCAACTTCAAAATCTTTTCCTAAAAATTTTTTTATTGTTTTGGCCTTTGCAGGCGATTCAACAATTACCAGATTCATATGAATAATTTTTCGCGAAATTAGAAATTTTTTACCAATATTATAATTAATGTTTCCTTTTTTATTTTCTAATATGCAATTTTTCCCATCTATAAATGTTTAATTTTCATAGTATTGCAGTTTATTAGATTGAATTTGCACATTCATATTTACCATTTTAGCTAATTTTATGAAATCATTTAGTTTTTTCCTAATTTATGTACACTTTTACTATTTTTTGCTATATTTTTTCGTTAGTTTTTTATTATCGAATAGTGTAATATTTTTAGATAAAATTCTATTCTATATTTTGCATGACATCCGACTCAAAAATATATATTCCTTTTAAGCCCTTTTGAGCTTCTATATACATAGCTTTTGCTACTTGTGTTGCCAAGATAGGTCTGTATTTTTTTAATTTCCCTAATAATAAAAATGAAAATATAGATAAAAATATTTCGCTTATTTTTTCTTTAAGTCGAAATTCATTTCGAATACCTTTTAAAATAGATGGCCTAAAAATGAAAGTTCCATGAAAAAACAACTCTTTGATTTTATCCTCTAATTGCCCTTTAGTTTTAATGTAATAATTACCTGATTCTGAGTTAGCCCCAATTGAAGATATTAATAAAAAATTTTTCACCTTATTGGTTTTAGCTATTTGAGCAAATTGCAATGGATAATTAAAGTCAACCTTTTTAAAGTTTTCAATAGTATGAGCTTTTTTTAATGTTGTTCCTAAACAACAAAAGAAATCATCTCCTGTAATTAAATCTTTGTAGGATTCAATTAAATCAAAATCAATTTGGTAGCAAATTAGTTTTTGATGTTTAATTTCAATATTTTTTCTAGCTAGAATAATTACTTTCGTATAATTTGAACTTTTTAACAGATAATTTAATAAACTACTACCTACTAATCCGGTTGCTCCTATTATTATTGCCGTTTTATTCAACTTAATAATGTATTTGATTTATACTTAAATTAGTATAAAATTTTATTTATAAAGATAAAAAAAGCTATTAAGGCGTTTCTTAAAAGCTTTTTTAAAGACGTAATTCTTTATAGTTAATTTATATTGAATATTTTAATATCCGAAAAGTTTAGTATTAAGTGCTTGTAAAGCTTCTTTTTTATTTACACTATCTATTACTACAGAAATATTATGTTCACTTCCTCCATAAGAAATCATATGCAAAGGTATGTCTTTTAGGGCATCGAGAATTTTAACTGCATACCCTGCTTCATTTTTAGCAATATTTCCTACTATTGCGATAATTGTTTGATCTTTTTCAACTTCAACATTGGCAATCTCATTTAATTCTTTTAAGATATTATCCAAGTTCGATGAATTGTCTATAGTCAAAGAAACGGCCACCTCCGAAGTTGTAATCATATCAATTGAGGTTTTGTACTTATCGAATATCTCAAATATGGTTTTAAGAAATCCATAAGCTAATAGCATTCTAACGCTTTTAATGGTGATAGCGTAAATACCATCTTTTGCCGCTACGGCACGAATACCTTCAGGTGTATTTATATTACCTATTAAAGTACCTTTAGCCTCAGGCTGCATTGTATTTTTTAAGGCTACGGGTATTCCTCTTTTTTGTGCGGGAAGAATGCATGTTGGATGCAAAATTTTTGCTCCAAAATAAGCTAATTCTGCTGCTTCTTCAAAACTTAATTCGCTTATTGGATGGGTTTTGTCAACAAATCGTGGATCATTATTATGCATTCCATCTATATCTGTCCAGATTTGTATTTCTTCTGCGTCTATAACTGCTCCGATTATGCAAGCCGTATAATCACTTCCTCCTCTCTGTAAATTATCAATGTCTCCTTGGGCATTTCTACATATGTATCCTTGAGTAATGAAATAATTTATATCTGGATATTTTTTAAGTTCTTCTTTAATATGCTCTTCGATATAAGGAAAATCAGGCTCCCCATCTTTGTTTATTCTCATAAAGTCTAAGGCTGGAAGAAGTAGAGTCTTCTCTCCTATTTCACTCATATAGAAATGAAACATATGTGTACTAAGAAGTTCTCCTTGTGCTAAAATTATTTTTTCTTCCTTCGAAGTAAATAAAGGAAATTTTAGAAATGAAGATAAATAACCAAAATATTCATCTAGTAGTTCATTACCTTTTTTTAAGATAGTTTCATTCTTATATAAGTCTTTTACTTCGTTTCTATATTTATTTTCCAGAGTGTCTATAAGTTCTTTTGCCTTTTGTATATTTTTCTCATATAATGCTTGAGAAATTTCCACTAAGGAATTTGTAGTACCACTCATTGCTGATAAAACAACTATTTTAGGTTTTTTCCCTTTAGTTAATTCAGCCAAATTCTTAATACGTTCGGCACTTCCTACACTTGTGCCTCCAAATTTTAATAGTAACATTTTTATCTTATTAAAGGAGAGATACAAAAATACATATTTTATGAGTTATTTGATATTTTTATATAAAAAAGATTCCATTTATTACTATTATCACTTCATAGCTTCTACTATTTTAAAATTATGTTCCTAAAATTGAGGTAAGTGTTAAATTCAAAATATTATTCTAGCCTTACTAATATTAATAAAAAAGGAAGCTTAATAATAAGCTTCCATGGCATTTGTTGATATACTCCATTAGTCTTTATCTTTAGATACGTCTCTTATTTTCCGTTTGGTTTCTATAGTCAAATCATCAACCTTATCTCCTATTTTATCGCTCCAGTCTTCAACCTTATCTCCTACTTTACTAAAAAAAGAAGTAACTGTATCTTTAAAATGTTCATATTTTCCTTTAAAAAACTTTTCCCAATCAACATGAATATTTTCATTATCCATATAGTCTTTTATAATATGTAAGGATTTTATAGCTTGTTCTTCACTTAATCCTACTTCTGTTTGAAGTTTTTCAATAATATTATTTTCCATGCCATAGGTTTTAATTACTTTTTAGAATAAAATAAACAAAAATGATTCCAAACATATTGTCATAATAAAAACTTTAATTGAAATTAGATTTATATTTTAATTACTTTTTGAATAGAACAATTTTATTTTTTAAGAACTTTTCAATTATAAAACAAGAAACTAATAATTCTTTCCATATCTCTTATACATTTTATAAAATATAAAATTTACATTTATTGCCTTATATTTACATAAAATAGTTATTAGTTAGCATTAAAATTTAACTTAACTAATTTCTTTATTATTAAAATTTATATCATTTTAAAGTACTGTATTTGCCGTATTTATAATCAATAATTCATTAGGAAATCACTAACTTTGTATCATGAAATTCTTAGTTTTTGATACTGAAACCACTGGTCTACCGGCTAATGCAAATGCTCCTGTTTCTGATACTGAAAATTGGCCAAGAATGGTTCAAATTGCCTGGCAATTGCATGATGAAAATGGTAATTTAATTGAAAACTATGATTATATTATTAAACCTGAAGGATATGACATTCCGTTTAATGCCCAGAAAATTCATGGAATCAGTACTGAAAAAGCATTAGCTGAAGGGCATGACCTTACTTCCGTACTTGAGCAATTTAATGCTGTATTAGACAAAAATCCAATTTTGGTAGGACAGAATATTGCTTTTGATATTCCTATTGTCGGAGCCGAATTTTATAGAAAATCTATACAGAATAAGATTGCTGATCTTTCTTTAATTGATACTGCTCGTGAAGGCGTAGACTTTTGTGCGCTTCCCGGTGGGATGGGAGGTGGTTTCAAATTTCCAAAACTTTCCGAATTATATGAAAAATTATTCGGGCACAGTTTTGACGAAGCTCACAATGCTGCTGCAGATGTGAATGCTACTGCTCAGGCTTTTTGGGAATTAGTTAGGCTAAATCAAGTGAGTGCAAATAAATTGAATTGTACCGAAGAAGAGCTTAGTTCTTTTATTAAAAACCATCCTGAACCTTTCCAACCTTTTGATATAGTAATACGTACTCAGGTTAAAGATTTTAACAAACAACGTAAAGAATTTTCTGGAGGTACTAAAAAGTCATTGGATGAAATAAATTATACTTCTTATTTTCATTTTCATAATCATTCCGTTTATTCAATTCTTACTTCCACCAGTAAACATGCTGATCTGATAAAAAAGACTATTGAATATAATATGCCTGCTTTAGGCATAACGGATACAGGTAACTTAATGGGAGCTTTTGCTTTTCTTAATGAGATTAAAAAAGCCAACGGAACTATTAATGAACACAATGCCAAAATTTTAGAAGATGGTAGTACGGAACCTTTAAAGAGAGAAATATTACCCATTATTGGGTGTGAATTGTATATATCTGAATATTATAAACAAAATAAATTTACAAAGGATAATCCAGATCGTAGATATACTCAAATTTTAATTGCTAAAAATCATGAGGGATTTAAGAATCTTTCAAAATTATCTACTTTAGGATACAAAATAGGATTGTATGCTGGATATCCTAGAGTTGGAAAAGAGCTTATAGAACTATATAAAGAAAATTTAATAGCTACTACCGGAAGTTTAACTTCAGAAATTCCCAGCTTAATATTAAATGTTGGAGAAAAACAGGCTGAAGAAGCGTTTATTTATTGGTATGGTTTATTTGGGGATGATTTTTATGTAGAATTACTTAGGCATCATTTAGACGAGGAAGAACATCTAAACAAAGTTTTATTAAAATTTGCAAAAAAATACGGGGTTAAAGTTTTAGCTCAAAACGATATTTTTTATATAAATAAAAAAGAAGCTGAAACTCAAGATATTCTTTTGTGTATCAAAGACGGCGAAAAACAATCAACTCCTAAAGGAAGAGGTTTCGGAAAAAGATTCGGTCTCCCTAACGATGAATACAATTTCAAATCGCAAACCGAAATGGCTGAATTGTTTGCGGACATTCCTGAGGCTATTGAAAATTTCGAAGACTTTATAAAGAAATTTGAACCTTACCAATTAACAAGAGATGTTTTACTTCCGAAGTTTGAAATTCCAGAAGAATTTAAAAACCCAGAGGATGAGATAGATGGAGGTAAAAGAGGAGAAAATGCTTATTTAGCTTACCTTACTTGGGAAGGAGCTAAGAAAAGATATGGTAATGATTTATCTGCGGAAACCAAAGAACGATTGGAATTTGAATTGGAAACTATTGCTAAAACGGGATATCCGGGATATTTCCTCATCGTTCAGGATTTTACTTCTCAGGCTCGAAAAATGGGAGTTTCTGTCGGCCCCGGACGTGGTTCGGCTGCTGGATCTGCCGTTGCTTATTGCATCGGTATTACAAACATAGACCCAATTAAATATGATTTACTTTTTGAGCGTTTTTTAAATCCGGATCGTGTATCTTTACCCGATATTGATATTGATTTTGACGATAGAGGACGTGAAAAAATTATACAATGGGTGGTCGATAAATATGGAGAAAATCAGGTTGCTCAAATTATTACTTACGGTACTTTGGCAGGTAGATCTGCTATCAGAGATGCGGGGAGGGTGTTGGAATTGCCTTTGAGTGATACGGATCGTTTATCCAAAAATTTACCTTCTAATTTAAATCTTACCAAGTTGAAAAATAAGTCTGAAGATGAACTTATTAAGGATTTTGGTAAAGAAGAATCTATACCGGTTCTTCAACTTAAGCAAAAATTTGATGACAACGATCTGGAAGGAAAAGTTATTCAAAATGCTTTTCAATTGGAAGGTAGTCTTCGAAATACTGGGGTTCATGCCTGCGGTGTTATAATTACTCCTGAAGATATAACCAATTTAATACCGGTTGCTGTTGCCAAAGATTCTTCTTTATTGGTTTCACAATTTGACAACTCTGTAGTGGAAAGCGCCGGTCTGTTGAAAATGGATTTCTTAGGGCTGCGTACACTAACAATAATAAGTGATACAATTGAAATCATCAGAAAGAGAACTGGAACAGTTTTAAATCCAGATGAGTTTCCATTGGATGATGAAAAAACTTATGAAATATTTAAAAATGGAAATACCGTGGGGATATTCCAATATGAGTCGCCGGGAATGCAAAAGCACCTGAAAGCTTTACAACCCGATAAGTTTGAAGACCTGATAGCGATGAACGCTTTATATCGTCCCGGTCCCTTACAGTATATTCCAAACTTTATTAACCGTAAAAATGGTAAAGAAGAAATTACCTATGATCTGAAAGATATGGAAGAATATCTTGCCGATACTTATGGTATTACCGTATATCAAGAACAAGTAATGCTTCTCTCTCAAAAATTGGCTGGTTTTAGTAGAGGTGATGCGGATGTGTTGAGAAAAGCTATGGGTAAAAAGCAGATTCAGGTTCTTAATAAAATGGAAGCTCGTTTTCTTGAAGGAGCTATTGAACGTGGACACCCGGAGGATAAGCTAAAAAAAATATGGGAAGACTGGAAAGCCTTTGCACAATATGCTTTTAACAAATCTCATTCAACTTGTTATGCTTTTATTGCTTTTCAGACCGCTTTTTTAAAAGCCCATTATCCGGCAGAATTTATGGCAGCTCTGCTAAGTAACAACTTAAATAACCTTACTACTTTAAGTTTTTTCATGGAAGAATGCAAAAATATGGGGCTTGAAGTACTCGGACCCGATGTTAATGAAAGTGATTATGAGTTTACTGTAAACGAAAAGGGAGCAATCCGATTTGGGATGGGAGCTATAAAAGGTATTGGAGAAAATGCTGTGGAAGCTGTGGTAAGTGAAAGATATAATAATGGAAAATACAAGAACTTGTTTGAATTTTTTGAAAGAGCTGACTTAAAAAATATTAATAAGAAAGTGCTTGAAAATTTAGTTTTGGCAGGTGCATTCGATGGATTGTCTACGAATCGTGCTCAATTTTTTAAAGAAGAAAATGGTTCTAGTACTATTGAAAAGCTAGTAAGATACGGTATGGCTTATCAAGATAATAAAAATTCTGCACAAAATTCTTTATTTGGTGATCTGGGAGACGACGGTTTTGATGTGATGAAACCTGTAATTCCTGAAACCGAAGAATGGAGCACCATGTATAAGCTTAGCAGAGAAAAGGAAGTAGTTGGAATTTATATTTCAGCTCATCCTATGGATAATTATAAATATGAAATCGCTTTAATAAAACCTACAGATATTGCTGAGATTAATGAAAACAAAGATAAATATATTAACAAAGAGGTTTATATAGCTGGAATGATTTCTCGTTTTGAACATAAAGAAATTAATAATGGAAGAACAAGAATAGCATTTTTTGATTTGGAAGATAAAACGGGAACTATTTCGTTAAAACTTAAAAAAAATTATCTGGATTTACAAAAATATTTAATTCCTAATTTATTTGTTTTGGTTAGAATCACTGTTGGTATGATTAAAGATAATGGGTTTGTTTATATAAATGTGTTGAACATTGAGGAACTGAGCGATATAATAGGAAAACATGCTAAGAAACTAACTATCAAAATTAATTTGGAAAATTTAGACGAAAATACAATTACTGCCTTAAATAAGGTCTGTGATGAAAATTCAGGTTCTAAAGATATACATTTTGAAATTATTGATAAAAAGAATAATGTGTATTTAGAATCTCAATCCATGAATCGTAGGGTGAATATTAATAAAGAAATATTAGATGTAATAAAAAACGAATTGTATTTAGATTTCAAGTTAAATTAGAATTATCTTTGAATCTCAACATCTAAATACAATTCATTTTTTATTGTAACGTTATCTTTATATCTTTAAAAAATCCTTCCGTGCCGATGTCAACAAATAGTCCAATTGCACCTTTTTGATTTTCTCCCAATTTTAAATCGTTAATAATAAATGAAGGTTTTTTTGCATCATTTATATATAATTTAGCTTTTTCACCTTGCACTTCTATCCTAATCTGGATCCATTCGTTAAGTGCTATATCTGCATAGGACTCGTATTTACCACAGAATTCTTGTCTCAATCGTTGATATTTAAAATCCGGATAGGAAAAATATTGTATGCTTCGATTTCTTCGTGTCTGATCCTCAACGGTTGCATTTAAAGGACGAAGGTAAATACTTTCAAACTTAGAATTAGTATCATTAATGCGAAAAGCTATTCCAATAAATCCTCGCGCAAAATCAGGAGCATCGGCTAAGAGCCTGCTTAATACCTTAACTTCGATTATTCCGTTCGAAAAATTTATAGAATTAATTCGTACAAAAGTAGGTTCGTCAAATTCTTTTACAGCCAAGTCTTTCACTGCTCTAACTACTTTTTCTCCCTCCCTATTTTCCAAATCCATAATCGTATTTACGGCTTTCAAATTATGCAAAGATAAATCTACCGTTTTTTGAGATTTTAAATTTGAAGATATTAGTAGTAAATATATGGGTATTAGAAGTCTTCTTATCATCATGGTAAAAAATATTTTTGTTATAACTAATTTTTAAATTAAAATTTATTGTCATTTATCTAATGATTTTGATATCATTCAAAATTAGACTAATGAAGTTAACCGAACAATTAGGTTCTTTACGAACCTATAGAGTTAGAAATATTGAATATCAATTATATAATTTCGATACATTAACATTTATTTAACTTAAATTATTATTATATAGTATAGTATTGTATATTTAGAATAAAAATGGAAATTAGAAACCTTGATTTAAAATATCCTTCCTGCCCTATTAGAAATATATTGAGCAGGTTTAGTGATAAATGGTCCTTGTTAATATTGGTTGTTCTGCAATCAGGTCTTCCTATGCGCTATGGGGAACTTAAAAAGAACATTCCTGATATTTCTCAAAAAATGCTTTCAAAAACTTTAAAAAATTTAGAAAAACATAATTTAATTATACGAAAAGCATATCTAGAAATTCCGCCCAAAGTAGAATATTATTTATCTGAAACGGGAAAAGGTGTACTTCCTATTATTCAGTCAATGATTGATTGGGTTGAAAGTCATAGAGATGAAATATTCAAATAAATATAAACAATATTTTATCTATTCTTTTTTATTTTTTTAAGATGGAGGAAACTTAAACTCATTATCAGAATTGCAGATATTCCTCCTATTGATGTCGAAATTAGTCTTTCCATTGCTATTTCTTCACCAGATGAGCCATTTATTGAAAACATTAATACTGTACTTATGGTTAAGAATATTGTAAATATTGCATATTTACGATTAGCAAATACATAACATAAATATAATGATATAATGATTTCTATTACCATACTATATTTTGACGAATTCCACCTAATCAATCCATAGGCTATTAAAAATCCTATGAATGTACCTAACAATCTTATACTTGCTTTTTTTAAAGTATCAATAAAATCCGGTTTTAAAATAACCAAGGCTGTCATAATTACCCAATAATAGTATTTTATATTAAATATATGAATAAGTAGAAAGCAAACTATCATTGCTAAAGCCGCATAAATAATAGTTGTATTAAAACGTATTTTTTTATCAATATTTTCGTATATATTCTTAATAATTGATAAAAGATTATCAGGATCAATAATATTTCTTTGAAATGAAAATTTTTCTATTAAAAATATAATGCATACTGATTGAAATAAGCCACCTAACAGAATTAAAATTCCTCTTTGTAGTGCTGACCAAACGTTACCTACATAAAACCCACCGACAAAAAAGGCAATAGACCATTGCAAAACGATCCACCAAGCGGTTTGATTAATATTACCTACACAAGTGGCTAAACATGCTAGTAAAATACAACATATCATATAACCTATATAAGAATGTCCAATTAATGAACCTAAAAAAGCACATACACTCATTCCTATAACTGAAATAATCATAGGAGCAAAAGGATATTTTAAAATTTTCTTATTAGCACCATATCCTGCAGTTACAGCTCCACCTACTGCAATGCTTGCATAAATAAGATCCTTAAATATAAACCCTATGCTATAAATAATTAAGATACCAGGCAAACAATATAATGCCATAGTTAAATCTTTTTTATCCTTCTCTTTTATTGAAATTTTCATTTATTTTTATTTTTCATTCAATGTGACCACATCGTTTCAATAAATTCATACCTCTCATTATTTAAAACCCATATTTAATTACTTTTACTAATGGAATTATGCAAGGGTATTCTTTTACCGCTTAATGAAACCAAGAATGTCTTTTAAATGGTATATTTTTTCTTATTAAATAGGCATGAAAGAAACTTGGAACATCGTGTTCCCATTTTGGCAATAGGAATAGTATTAATAAAATGTCTATATAAGAAATAAGTCCTACAATAACCGTAAGATAAAAGAAGAATCCTCCGTAATTAAATCCAATAATTGAGGTAAAGGCTAAAAGTAAAGTGATTCCCCACAATTTTGATGAATAGGCATGAGTACTGGTTTCTTTTTTAAATCGTATAAAACTGATTATATAGCATAATCCTTCCAATAAAATCAAAACAAGTATAAGAATCAAATGATTTTCAATAATTTTCGGGCTTATAATCCATGAAGAAATACCTATGGAAATCCAAAAAATCAGATCAATCAGACTATCCATTCGTCTTAGTTTTTCAGTAGCTACCCCTAATTTTCTTGCAATTATCCCATCCAAAATATCAGATAACAAGCCCAAATACATTAGAATAACAATATACAGTTTATTAGTCTCTTCAATTTTATAGGCCAAATAAATGATTACAGGTCCTAACAATAACCTAAATATCATTAGAAGTTTGGGTATATAACACATGATAACTAACTTTATCTTGTGTTAAAATCAAAAATAGTGCAAATACTATTATTTATTTAGTAATGCTTATTTTATTATTCTTGGATTTTAGATATCCATTTACACAAATCGCAAGAATCATAATGGAAGTCGATATATAAAAAACAGGACTCATTTTTTCTGAATCTTTCCAAATTAAAAAAGCTATAAGTATAGCATACACGGGTTCTAAATTTACGGAAAGCATTAAAGTAAAAGGAGTTATATGTTTCATGAGCTTCATAGTCATTAATAAAGGAAAACTTGTTAGTAATCCTCCTAAAATTAACAGCCAAAATACATCCTCTATCTTTATTGTTGCTATGGCTTCCCAATCGTTACATACAGTCATTAAAGCCGTTAAGGTAAAAAAAGCTCCAACCATTTCATAAAAGGTTATGATATCTGAACTTCCTTTTTTATACATAATTCCATTAACTACAGAAAATAATGCAGATAAAAATGCACAGCTGATTCCTAAAAGTATACCTTTCCAATAGCTTATTTCAGTATTGAATATAAAAAATATGCAAGTCATAATTACTAAACTTAGAATTATTTCTGACATTTTAATTTTACGTTTAAAAAAAATTGGTTCTAGAAAAGCAACAAATAAGGTTCCTGTAGATAGTGTGGAGGTTGCTATTGATATATTAGATATTTTGATAGATCCGTAAAATAAAGACCAATGTATTCCTACTATTACTCCACAGCCCAAGAGTTGTAAAATCAATTTTTTAGATACTAACAATTTTTTTTTGTAAAAAGAGTTACATAAAAAAATAATATAAGAGCAGCTACCAATGTTCTTCCCCAAACTAAAGGTATGGCGTCTAGGGATATTAGTTTTCCTATTACTCCTGTAAATCCCCATATAAATACAATAATGTGTAGTTGAACTATTGCTGGAAGTTTCATGGTATATATTTAGATAAATGTTTTGTGCAAATTTAATAACCTTTATTTATTTTTCAACAAAAATAGCTTTTCAATGAATTATTTATAATTATATATACTAAAACCACCATATAATTACATTATTGATATATTCTACTAATTTATATATATTAGTTAACAGCTATAAGCTTAGATGTGATACTGATTCATAAATTATATCTAAATTACGATCTTATTAATTTTTTAATCTTATCTTCATAATACTTA
>NZ_JAMBJZ010000167.1:0-565 GCF_025291155.1 Apibacter sp. | reverse complement strand
TTATTAATGGTTCAGATGACTCAGATCCTGATGTATATGTATATCCATTTGCACCTAGTCCGGCTCCAAAATTTCCTCTTGTGGAAGGATATACAAGAATATCTCAGGAAAATGTTTTAAAATTTTTCAAGATAAATTATACTATAACTCTCAATTATAAATATAATGAAAAAATATTTGATTTTATTTAGTTTCTTGTTGATAAATGTATCATTAGTTAATGGACAGGATTGTTATAAACCGTGTTTGTATAGAGCATCAATAGATTCAACTAAGATAAATATTTATACTCATTTACTTGAAGCGAAGGAGTTAAAGACTGAAGATACCTTGGTTTTAGTAGATATTCAGTCTAACGATTTGGATATAGATTTTTTTTCAGGAATTTATTTCTTTATAAATAATATAACAGAAAAGTTAGATACTGTTTCTGTAAAAAAAATTAAGCAAAAGTTTCCTGCTAATGTTTACCACATTTATGATGAGCCTTGTTTGGATAAGTATAATGAACAAAGACGACAAACGGAATCAGCATACAATAGATTTAAAGAGACTGCTCTAAAAC
>NZ_JAMBJZ010000166.1:0-577 GCF_025291155.1 Apibacter sp. | reverse complement strand
ATGCCAGAATGGCTGTATTTAATATTTTATGGAGTGTGTTACTTCAGTTTTATACTTATTGCATTTTATATATTAAATAAAGTTAATCGGCCTGTTATATTATTGGTTTCAGGTGTTCTCATCGCTGTCTTAATTAGTTTTATTTCATGGATTGTTAATCCATTCATTTTATTTGTTAATGCGCGCCAATATTTAGAATTCGATCTCTATGATTTATTTATGTCATCACTTATGACCCTGAATTTTATTATCTATCCAGTAATTTTATTATGTTGTCATTACTCGTTTTTATGGATTGAAAAAAGAGTTGAAAAGACTTAAGAGAAAAATTAATCAATGAAAACCATTAATCTATTTATTATAGTGTTGTTTAATTTTATCGGAGGATTACTGAGTTACTCGTGGTGTTATCGATTATTTATCAGAAAATACAGCACGCCAGAATTATATTATTTAGTATTTTATGGTGTATGTTATTTCTGCCTTATTCTTATTTCAATCTGGATATTAAATAAAATAAAAAAACCTTTTGGATTGATAAGCATCGGCGTAATTATTGGGATTGTCGTTACTTTTA
>NZ_JAMBJZ010000165.1:0-602 GCF_025291155.1 Apibacter sp. | reverse complement strand
GGGTAAAACAAGAATCTTTAGCTATTGAATTAAATATTACCCAAGCAGGGGTATCTAAGTTGGAAGATAAAGAGGTTATAGAAGAAGAAACATTAAAAAAAGTAGCTGAATTTCTAAAGTTACCTGTAGATGCTATCAAAAATTTTAATGATGAAGGTGCTTTAAATTTTATTGCAAATACTGCTAATAGTTATGATTCGTCGACAAGTCATCAATTTTATTTTAATTTCAACCCAATTGATAAGATAGTAGAACTTTATAATGAAAAAGAAAAGTTGCACAAAGAAAAACAGGATCTATACGAAAGAATGCTAAAAGAAAAAGATGAGCTATTGGCAAAGTTTCTTAAATAGGTTTTCAACTTTTAAACCGGATTTAAACTTCTTTTAAATAATTTTCTCACGTAAAATAAATATAATAAATAAAGAGTAAGACGCCTTAAAATATATGGACGTTTTTATTATTTATTAGTGAAGGAAGAATAAAAAAATCTAACAATAAAATATTGCGACTGGTAGAGGAGGTAAAGCACTGGTAGATGATTGGTTAAAAATTTATCGTTCCTTTTTTCGGAACATTGTAAAAAGAAAAAAGCTTAAAAT
>NZ_JAMBJZ010000164.1:0-603 GCF_025291155.1 Apibacter sp. | reverse complement strand
AACTACTCAATAACTCAGCTACCCGCTGCTTGGGTACCTATTTAATTGATTTACCAAAACAATTTAAAGCTTCAAAAGCTAATTGGTTTGAATATGATTATTATCAAAGCATTTATATCTCAACAGATCAGCAATCTTTACCTCTTTTTAAACAAATGCTTGCCCACCGTGAACAAGAGTTAAAAAATATTCAATCGATAAATCCAATTGATGGTCATTTTTTTAAAAACTGTCAATCTGTTGCATGATTTTCCTGATGATAAAGTTTCAGGTTTACAACGGTAGGAAATCTTAAAATATGGTTTTGAAAAAGCTAGATCTAAAGCTTTTTGTAAAATCAGAAATATTGCAAAACATTTAATGACCTACATTTAACTTTAAAAGATTTATGTAGTTTATTCCTTTTCCACCTTAATGATAAGCAAAATATATAAAGTAAATGTTAAATGGCATAGAATAAATAAAAAACACTTATTAGCAATAAATTTAGTTAAACTAAATAAATTATATGAAAAAATTCCGATATCACTTTGCACTAATTATTAAATTTTTTTTAATTTTTACTCTTACAAGTTGTTTTTGTACACAAAAAATTAAAGTCCT
>NZ_JAMBJZ010000163.1:0-619 GCF_025291155.1 Apibacter sp. | reverse complement strand
CAACAACTTGATATCCAAAAATGGTTGAACCTTCTTTTTGGTTAGCAACTTTGATTAACTTTTTGCCAAAACTTTGACCAAAAAATAAATTATCACCTAGTATCATCGCACAACGTTGTTTTTCGATAAACTCTTCACCAATTAAAAAAGCTTGAGCTAATCCTTCAGGTTTTGGTTGTTGTGCATAACTAAGCTTAATTCCAAATCTTGAACCATCACCTAATAACTTTTGAAACATATTCAAATCTTCAGGTGTAGTGATGATCAAAATATCACGGATACCTGAAAGCATAAGTACCGATAATGGATAATAAATCATTGGTTTATCATATACAGGTAATAATTGTTTCGAAATACCTCTAGTTATAGGATAAAGTCGGGTTCCAGAACCACCGGCTAATACAATTCCTTTCATAATTTAACCTATTTTTTTAAAATACCTTGCCTAGATCTAGCGTATGAACCATCTTTTATATGATTGCACCAGTCACTATTTTTCAAGTACCACTCAACTGTTTTACGCATCCCACTTTCAAATGTTTCTTGTGGTTTCCAACCTAAATCATGATATATTTTCGAAGCATCAATAGCATAACGCTGATCATGCCCAGGTCTATCA
>NZ_JAMBJZ010000162.1:0-626 GCF_025291155.1 Apibacter sp. | reverse complement strand
TGGAAGAAAAAAATCAAGTTAACAATATAGGAAATAAACTTTCCGAAGATCAGCTTAAAATTGCTAGGGAAAAAAAATTACTTGCAGCTATTCTCGCATTTTTTATGGGAAGTTTAGGAGTTCACAAATTTATTTTAGGATATAAAAAGGAGGGTTTTATTATGCTTGGTATTACGTTAGGTACTTTATTTTTGGGATCAATTATCACAGGACCTATTGCCTTTATTGAAGCAATTATATACCTAACCAAATCAGATGAAGATTTTTATAACACCTACATTAAAGGTCATAAAGGATGGTTCTAATCTACATTTTAATATAAAATTATTCTTTTGAATAATTTTTAAAGAGTCTTTTTTTACTTTAGAAATTTCTTTATTCTTATTTTTTAAACAAATTTTTAAATTTATTAAAAGACTCTTTAGTATACAATTTTGCTGCCGTAGGACTTTATTTGCTCAGTATTCAATTGTTTAAAGTTATTTATAAATATTTATAATTTAGCCACCATATATAAAATTTAATATTATAATTTAATTAAAGTAAATATGGAAGAAAAAAATCAAGTTAACAATATAGGAAATAAACTTTCCGAAGATCAGCTTAAAATTGCTAGGGAAAAAAAA
>NZ_JAMBJZ010000161.1:0-705 GCF_025291155.1 Apibacter sp. | reverse complement strand
ATACAACTTCTAGTAATAAGTTTGAAATTTAGTAAGATATAATAAGTGAATTCAAAATATTAAATCTCATAAATGGTTATAGGACAAGAGGACATTTATTTACTAAAACAAATCCGGTAAGACAAAGAAGAAAATATACACCTGATTTGAACATAGAAAATTTTGGACTTAGCCAATCAGATTTATCAGTTCGCGTAAACGGCAAAATAATAGGCTTGGAAGGTGACTATACCTTAAGAGAAATAATTGAGATTCTTAATAAAGAATATTGCAGTTCAATTGGTATAGAATATATGTATATTCGAAAACCGGAAGAAATTTTTTGGATTCAAAATTGGTTAAAAAAAGATTTTAATCAGCCCGTACTCGACGTTGAAGAAAAGAAAAGAATACTAAAAAAATTGTCCCAAGCAGTAGCATTTGAAAATTTTTTACACACAAAATTTGTTGGACAGAAACGTTTTTCATTAGAAGGGGGAGAAACCTTGATTCCCGCATTGGATGAAATTATTAATCATTCTTCAGAGTTAGGGGTTGAAGAAATTGTTATAGGTATGGCTCATAGAGGGCGATTAAATGTGTTAGCCAATATCTTTAATAAGTCATATTCACAAATATTTAATGAATTTGAGGGAAAAGATTATATAGAAACCTTATTTTCTGGTGATGTAAAATATCATTTAGGCTCATGTAATAATTATAAAA
>NZ_JAMBJZ010000160.1:0-739 GCF_025291155.1 Apibacter sp. | reverse complement strand
TCAACAGTAAAAAGTGAAGATGGTGAGTACTATGCCAATATATACAAACATCTGCCCACTTCACCAATTTCAATTGTGCAAATATTAGGCGGTGATAAATATTTCATTGTCTTATACAATAAAAAGGGAGAAGAGCTATGGAGAGTATCTTATTTTGAATATATTAGCGAAGAAGCACTGTCTACTATGATGTCTTTTCCTGATAAAACAAATAACACTTTTATTTGCCCGACAAATCATGGCGTAGACGGACACGATTTTTCTACAACCATACGTAATCATAAAGTAGTGTCAATCAAGTAATTTAAACCGGGTTAGCAAAATATTTGGATGCAGGATAGGATTAAGTTAATTTAACTCAAAAATCAAACGAGATAAAATATTGAATAATAAAAGCCCCCTTTTTTGCTTGCATATTTCATATCATAACAAATGACAAAAATTTATTTTATACGATAAATATTTGTAGTAAGTTGGAGCTTATTCAGTTTGGCTGTTTCCTGAATAGATATTGATACCGGATTTAAATCTTCCGGGCGTGATGAAAAATATTTAGCTTTTTAGAAAAGTGATGGTTATGATGGTATAAATATCAATATAAAATCAAATAAAATCATAGGAAATATTATGAAACATAATATCCATATATTTTTTAAAAATATACTACGCAAAAATGCTGTATTTATAAAAATTATATTAGTGCTAATTATGGTGATGTGGTGGTGGTTTTTCTCGTCCT
>NZ_JAMBJZ010000015.1:0-31097 GCF_025291155.1 Apibacter sp. | reverse complement strand
TCAGAATTTCCTAGCTTAGTTTTAGTTTGGCCTTCAAATTGAGGTTCCATAACTTTTACGGAAACCACTGCAGTTAGACCTTCACGAAAATCATCACCGGTAATTTCAACCTTTTCCTTTGCTAAGTTAATATTTTCATCTGCATATTTTTTCAATGTTCGTGTTAAGGCTCTTCTAAATCCGGTTAAATGAGTTCCTCCTTCATGGGTATTGATATTATTTACATATGAATGAATGTTTTCCGTATATGAAGTATTATATCTCATAGCTACTTCAACCGGAATTTCATCAATTTCTCCTTCCATATGGATAATTTCATCCATTAGCGGTTCTCTGTTTTCGTCTATAAATTCAACAAACTCTTCAAGACCTCTTTCAGAATAAAATATTTCTTTTTTAGTATCACCGTTTTCATCTACTTCTCTTTCGTCTGTTAAAGTTATAGTTATCCCTTTATTAAGAAACGAGAGTTCGCGTAAACGGGTGGCTAACGTATCATAATTATAAATAGTTTCAGTGAAAATTGAACTATCGGGAATAAATGTTACTGTGGTGCCCGTATGAGTAGAAACTCCTACTATTTCAACTGAAGTTAAAGCAACTCCTTTAGAATACTTTTGTTGATATTTTTTTCCATCTCTATTTACCGTTGCAATAAGTTCAGTGGATAATGCGTTCACACAAGATACCCCTACCCCATGCAATCCACCGGATACTTTATATGAATCTTTATCAAATTTTCCTCCAGCTCCGATTTTTGTCATTACTAACTCTAATGCTGACAATCCGGTTTGTTTATTAGTATCAACAGGAATTCCGCGTCCGTTATCTTTAACTGTAATAGAATTATCTTTTCCAATACTTACATTGATGGTATCACAATATCCAGCTAGAGCTTCATCAATAGAATTATCAACTACTTCATATACTAAATGATGTAATCCTCTAACTCCTACATCTCCAATGTACATGGAGGGGCGCATACGTACATGTTCAATACCTTCCAGCGCTTGAATACTATCTGCCGTATATTTTTGTTCACTCATTTTTAATCGTTAATTTAATTCAAAAAATACTTACAAATATATGAAAAAATATTGAAATTTACTAGTTCTTCAGACGTTACGCATTAAATGAAAATAAATAAAAAACAGATTCAACAAATGAATCTGTTTACATTATATATAACTATTTATTTATGGAATTAAATTTCTTTATAAGTATTTATTAAGGATCCAAAGTCATTTACATTTAAAGAAGCACCGCCAATCAATCCTCCATCAACATCTGGTTTTGAGAAAATTTCCTTTGCATTTGCCGGTTTCACACTTCCTCCGTAAAGGATTGAGACTGAGTCAGCAACTTCTTTACCATATTTATCTGCAATTAATGAACGAATATAAGCATGAATTTCTTGAGCTTGTTCCGGAGTAGCTGTTTCCCCTGTTCCTATAGCCCAAACTGGTTCATAAGCAATAACAACTTTAATGATTTCTTCTGCTGTTAAGTTAAATAAAGCTACTTCAGTTTGCCTTTTTACTACGTCGAAATGTTTTCCTGCTTTTCTTTCTTCTAATAATTCACCATTGCAAAATATTGGTGTTAATCCATTATCTAAAGCAATTTTAACTTTAGCACCTATTTGTTCATCAGTTTCATTATGGTATTGTCTTCTTTCAGAATGACCAATAATGGCCCCATCAACTTGAATAGATTTAAGCATTTCAGCTGAGATTTCTCCTGTATATGCTCCTGATTTATGTACTGAAATATCTTCAGAGTATACATTCAAGTTTTTATGGTTAGCTTTTGCATTTTCCAAATATATAAACGGAATTCCTACGATAACTTCACATTTTGGTGAATTGGATTGTATGAAAGAATCTATTTCTGCTAATAAGGCTTTTGCTTCCGGCAATGTTTTATTCATTTTCCAATTCCCTGCTACTATTTTTTTTCTCATGTGTATGTAAATTAAGTTTATAATTCTTTTATTTCTTGTATTGTTGGAAAATCGTTTATATTAAATTTGGCAACGACCACTCCTTTTTTTAATATCATAATCCCTATAAAACTTCTACTAATAGTTTTTAAAGTTGTTTGATCCATTATGCAAGTAGCCATTGGACTTAAATATGTGGGATCATTTGTTAAAATGACAAATTTAAGTTTTTTCTCTTTTAATTGAAATGTGATTTTTCTCAATTTAGCCCGTTCTATAATACTTAGTTTTTTTGCAAAAGGAACAGTAATTACAACTATTTTATCTTGATCTAAAACATTTTCTGTTTTATCTTCTCCTAAACACTCAATGGAAAAATCATGTACAGATGGTAATTTGGCTTCTTTTAATATTTTGACTGATGTATCATTTATCTTCCAGTTTAAAGTATCTTTCCATATGCCTGAGTTAATATACTCATCTGAATTCATTTTTTTTTCTTTATGAGTGTTAAGATTTCTAAGTGTATAAATAATTAGGCTTTTTTCCGATTCTCCATCATTCATTCCTTCTTTAATATTCTTACCAACCGCGTAAGGTCTAAAATCTATTATCGGTTGATGTGCAATTCCCTGATATACTGTCCATATACATATCATAAAAGATATCCCTATTATTATCCAATTTATTTTTAAAGTAAAGACCGGGTGTATATACTTTGACCCATAAACTAAAATAACTATCAACAGTAAAAGAATAATGTCTTTGCCAAAGGATGTCCATGGAGATAATTTTATGGCATCACCAAAGCATCCGCAATCAGTAACTTTATTGAAATAAGCTGAATAAAAGGTTAAAAAAGTAAAGAAAATTATTAAAAATAATAAGAAGCTTAAAGTGAATTTTTTCCAAATTCCTATAAGTAAGAACACTCCTAACATTACCTCAAGGATAACAAAAAATATAGATAATGGAAGTGCTAAATTTTGTAAAAAATGAATATTAAAAACACTTTCTCCAAAATATTCTTCCAACTTATAAGAAAATCCAATTGGATCAACAGTTTTAACGAAACCGGAAATTATGAAAATAATTCCAACCAGTATTCTGAGAAATTGACTTATAAATTTCATTAAACTATTTTTATTTGTTTTCCTCACTTAAAATTAAAGCAAACACTGCATAGTTTAAAATATCAAAATAATTTGCGTCTAAACCTTCTGAAACTAGGGTTTTACCTTTATTATCTTCTATTTGCTTGATACGTAATAATTTTTGCAAAATTAAATCGGTTATTGAACTTATACGCATATCTCTCCATGCTTCTCCATAATCATGGTTTTTACGAATCATTAAATTTTTAGCTTGATTAGTTATATTATCGTATAATTCAGATGCTTCTTCTAAATTTAAATCGGGTTGTTCCGCAATACCTTTTTCAAATTGTATTAAAGCCATTATTGAATAGTTAACAATTGCTAAAAATTCTCCTTCAATTCCTTCCAAAATTTTTTGTTCTCCTTTTTCCTGAATAGTTCTAATTCTGTTGGCCTTAATAAATATCTGATCAGTTAAAGAAGGTAAACGCAAAATTCTCCAAGCGGGTCCATAATCGATCATTTTATTTACAAATAATTTCTTGCAGTTTGAAATTATTAAATTAAATTCTTCTAATGTTTTTTCCATTATTATTTTATACGTACAAAAATACTATTTAACTATGTATTTACCTAGAGGTAATTTATTTAAAATGTATAAGAGTAATATTGAAATAATTAATGTACAAAAAGTGATTATAGGTATAGAGAATAATGGATTAAAAGATAAAGCATCTAATCCTATATTGTCAAACAATCCAATAATTAAAACATGTATAAGGTAAATTCCATAACTGTATTCACTTATTAAAGATAAAATTTTATTTTTTTTATTAAATATAGGCACGAGATAAAATAATAAAAATACTGAAAGAGCCTGAAATAAATCCCAAGGTTTAAATTGTTCGGTATATACCCCTGAGTTAATGGTTGCAGTATATGAATCAAAACATATATATAAATAAGATAATAAAAAAATTATAACACACGAAATGATATAATATTTAATATTATATTTATATTTTCTTCTCACTAAATAATATCCTAAGACCAAATAACCGAGAAATTCAGCATAACGCATTATATAATTGGATAGATATATGGTATCAAAAAATTTACAAAAAATAAATAATACTAAAAAACATACAATCATGAAACATAATTGTTGTTTCTGATTGCTTACCATTATCCATTGATTGATAAGAGGAAGTAATAAATAGATTCTCAAGAGCATATAGATATACCACATATGGTAAGCTACTCCCGTAACCAATTCTAGATAGGAATATTCAATAACAAAATTAAAATTTAAAATTATATGATTTTTAAAATGTAAAATTAATATTTTAAAAATAATATAGATAAAACTCCAAAATAAAAAGGGAACTAATACTCTTGAAAACTTTTTAGTAAAATGTTTAAATGTATATTGCTTTCCCAATGATAATAATCCGGTCATCATGATAAAAATAGGTACACCAAATCTTGCTAAGTTTATATAAAAATTTGATATCAACCAATCATTTTCAGAAACCTTATCATAACTACGACTCATCTTAGCGGCAACATGTAATAAAACAATTCCGATAGCACAAATTGCACGAAGATTATCTATCCAAATTATATTCTTATTATTAATATCTTTTTTCACTATGTCCATATTGTTAAGAATAAAAAATTTATTATTTGAATTTTCTAAAACTATGAATTCACATGAATAAATATCCCAATGTGAATATGAATTGAAAAATATTTATAATTTTTTAATACTAAATTTTAACTAAAATTTAAAATAATACATGTCTTTATCTTTAATAATTTATTACAATTAATATAATTAAAATGATAATAAACTAATTTTTATTAAGTTAAATTATTATTCACACATATAAAATAAATATATTATCTCTTTTGTTTTTTATTGTTAGCAATAATTATAAAAAAACAAAATACTATGCGATAAATTTATAGAAAATTTAATATAAAATAAAAATATTTTAAATAAATTTAAAAAAGTTATAGGATAAGTTATTATTCATTTTTTCAATGTGATAATGTAAAATATCTTGCATTATTTATTTTTTTAAATTTACAATCTCAAATACATATTATGACAATTAACATTAGTGGGTCTTTAGTAGATTTTAATATTCCTAAAGTAGCCGGAATACTCAATATTACAGAAGATTCCTTTTATGATGGTGGTAAATATTCTACTATAGAGAAAGCTTTAAAGCATACGGAAGAATTAATTGCTGAAGAAGCTGATTTCATTGATATAGGCGGTCAATCTACACGTCCGGGTTCACGTTTTTTGTCTGAAGAAGATGAATTATCTCAAGTTATACCAGTAATTAAAGCTATTAAAAAAAAATTTCCTTTTGTAAAATTGTCTATAGATACATTTTGGTCAAAGGTTGCGGAAGAAAGCGTTTATGAAGGTGTAAGTATGATTAATGACATTTCCGGAGGAAGTATGGATGAAAAAATGTTTGAAACTGTTGGTAGATTAAAAGTACCTTATGTTTTAATGCATATGAGAGGAACTCCTCAAACCATGGGAACTTTTACGGAATATAATAATTTGATTTTAGATATTAATTATTACTTTTCAAAAAAAATTAGTGAACTTAAAAAATTTGGTGTAAATGATATCTTATTGGATCCAGGTTTTGGATTTAGTAAAACTTTAGAACAAAATTACGAATTACTCAAAAACATTGATAAATTCAAAATATTTAATCTACCTTTATACATTGGAATGTCAAGAAAAAGTATGATTTATAAATGTTTAGAAATAACTGTCGAAGAAGCATTAATAGGAACATCAGCATTAAACTTATATGCATTACAGAAAGGTGCTCATATATTACGTGTACATGATGTAAAAGAAGCTAAACAAATGATTAATCTTTGGAAAATGTTAAAATAATAATAACCATTTATAATAAATTTATTTCTTTACATGCAAAACTCATCAGAAATTATTCAAGTAAGCATTACAGGAGTTGATAAACCCGGAATAACTTCCGCAATAACCCATATATTAGGAAAATATAACGCAAAAATTCTTGACATTGGTCAAGCCAATATTCATCATTCTTTATCATTAGCCATATTATTTATGTCGGATAATGGCAATTCCGGAAACATATTAAAAGAAATACTATTTAAAGCAAATAAGCTTGAAATTAATGTTAGATTTTATGCTCTTACTAAGGAAGAATATAGTAATTGGGTTAAGGTTCAAGGAAAAAATAGATATATTATAAATATTCTTGGAAAAGAGATTACTGCAATGCATATTTCAGAAGTATCAAATGTTTTGCTCGACTTTAAATTAAATATCGAGAGAATTATACGATTAACTCAACGTATTCCTTTAGATAGAATTATAGATCGTACTTGTTTTGAATTTGCTGTGAGGGGGAATTTACCTAATATTAGGGAAATACAAAATAAATTCTTGTTCTTATCTTCAAAATTAAATATTGATATAGCCCTACAAGAAGAGAATAGGTATAGAAGAATGAGACGTTTGATTTGCTTTGATATGGATTCTACCTTAATACAAACCGAGGTTATTGATGAACTTGCAGAAAAAGCAGGAGTAGGCAAAGAGGTTAAAGCTATAACCGAATCCGCCATGAATGGTGATATCGATTTTTCCGAAAGTTTTAAAAGAAGAATTAAGCTTTTAAAAGGATTGAATGAATCCGTTTTAAAAGAAATTGCTGAAAAACTACCAATAACTGACGGTCTTGAGAGATTAATGGGAGTACTAAAAAAGAGTGGATTTAAGACCGCTATTATTTCCGGTGGATTTACTTATTTCGGAGACTATCTTAAAGAAAAATTTGGTTTTGATTATGTATTTGCTAACAAACTGGAAATAATTGATGGAAAATTAACCGGCAATTATATTGGAGATATTGTTGACGGTAAGAAAAAAGCAGAGTATTTAAAATTAATTTCAACTTTCGAAAATATTGATATACAGCAAACTGTTGCTGTAGGTGATGGCGCTAACGATTTGCCTATGTTATCAATAGCCGGATTGGGAATTGCATTTCATGCTAAACAAACTGTTAAACAAAATGCCAATCATTCTTTATCTACAATTGGTTTAGATGGTATATTATATTTCTTGGGTTACAAAGATTCTTCAGAAGATATCGAAATGAAATCTTTTTCATAAATTCTAAGTTTATTTTTAGGTTATATTAGAAAGTTGTGTAATTTACAATTTAATAAGCAGCAATAGCCGATCTTACAATAACATTACCTAAAGAATCGAGCTTTTCAAGATAAACCTCTTCCAATTGATTCACAAGATTGGGATTATAAGGTTGGCTTACTCGTACATAATTTTCAGTATATCCGTACATCATTCCATTTTTATTTTCATGTTCCCAAAGGACCGTTTTAATTTTGCCCAGTTGAGATTCATAAAAAGCATGACGTTTTTTTTCGGATAATATTTTCAACATTTTATTTCTTTTCTTTCTTTCAGAGTAAGGTACTTTTTCTTCCATATGTATAGCTTCAGTATTATCTCTTTCTGAATAGGTAAAGACGTGTAAATAACTTACAGGAAGCTTTTGTAAAAAATTATAAGTCTCAAGAAACTTTTCTTCTGTTTCACCAGGAAAACCTACTATTACATCAACTCCTATGCAGGCATCCTGTATTATGGAATGAATTTTATTAATTCTGTCACTATATAAGTTAGTTAAATATCTACGCTTCATTTTTTTCAAAAGATCATCACAGCCGGATTGTAATGGAATATGAAAATGAGGAACGAAAATATTTGATTTAGAGACATACTCAATAATTTCATCTTTAAGCAAATTCGGCTCAATCGAGGAAATTCGTATTCGCTCAATAGATTGTAGCTGATCTAAATTCTGTACTAATTCTAAAAAAGTATGCTGATGTTTTTTATTTCCAAATTCTCCTTTTCCATAATCTCCAATATTAACTCCCGTAAGTACAATTTCTTTGATATTTTTATCAGCAATCTCTTCCGCTTGTTTTATAATATTTTGTAATTCAGCAGATCTTGAAATTCCTCTTGCTAATGGTATAGTACAATAGGTACATTTATAATCACACCCATCCTGAACTTTTAAAAATGCTCGAGTCCTATCGCCTAAAGAATAGGACCCTACAAAAAAATCTGCCTGATCAATTTCACATGAATGGACTTTTACATCAGAGTCTTTCTTCAAATCTGAAATATATTTATGAATATTGAACTTTTCCTTAGCTCCTAATACTAAATCAACCCCGTCAATTTTACTAATTTCATCAGGTTTTAATTGAGCATAACAGCCTATCACACAAATTAAAGCATCAGGATTTAGATGTAAAGCCCGTTTAACAATAGTCTTACATTCTTTATCTGCGTTATCAGTTACTGAACATGTATTAATTATATAAACATCAGCTCTTTCATTAAAAGTTACTTTCACAAACCCTTCTTCAATTAATTGTCTTGCTATCGTTGATGTTTCAGCAAAATTTAATTTACATCCTATAGTATGAAATGCTACTGATTTCCTGATTTCTTTTAACATGATGCAAAATTACGTATTTAATTTATTTACTGAAATTATTATAATAATTATATCAGATTTTCATATTTTATAAAAAAAAATCCCTGAATATAAAATAATCAGGGAAACATCTAATAAAAAGTCATATTTTAATTATTAAAAATACTTCTTCCATTTAACGGTTGAAGCGGTCTATTATTAGTTTTAGGTAAGTGATATTTTATTTCATCGATTTCTTCATTGGTCATGGTAATAGGATTTTTAAATATAATCCAAGTTACATTTTCTGTACAAGGAGGTGTTGTTAATGATCCTAAATAAGTAAAATAGGATTTATTTTTTGGATATAAATTTTCAGGATTAAATTTTATCGATGTATCTATTTTTTCAAATCCTTTTAAGGATTTGAAAACTTCTAATTTTTCAAAATATGAATTTATATCACCTTCCTTAACTAATACTCCTATAACTAACACAGATCCATCATTGGCTTTATGAACAAAATGTAATTCCAGTGGATATCTTACTCTATCTACAGTATGTTCTGATTCTTCATGGGCATGAAATTGCACCAATGAATATACTTTCTTATTATACGTTATCGAACTTCCTGATTTAAAGTCAAATTGTAAGGAATGTCCATTGTCTTCGATATCTTCTATTTCGCCGGAACCGTAATTGAATAATATTGGTGATAAATCTTTTTTAAATTTAGATTGGGAAATGTTAATGGGAGATTGAAATTTTCCAATACCACATTGTTTTCCTTCTTCAAATTCTCCCCAATGTTCCGGTGAAGAATCTCCTTCATATCCCCAATGATGATTCTGTGAAAAGCCTATAGTAGCTGCTAATATAGTTAAAAATAAACAAGTCTTTTTCATTGTTTTATTGATTATAATTTAACACAAAATTATGTATCTAAAAAAGAACATAAATGTTAAAATTATGTTAATTAATTTACTTGTATTCTCTTTCATAAAACTAAAAACTCTAAATAAAACTTTATGATTTGATTTTATAATAATGAGAATTACATTTGCAGCTAATTTTTCAAAAATATCAAACTTATTATACATGACTAATGCTATAAATTCTAAGTCTAATAACATATCTCCTAAAAGAATAAGATTAGGCGTTTTTGCATTTTACTTTTCACAAGGAATTTGTTTTTCAAGCTGGGCTAGCCGAATACCCGATATAAAAAATCTATTAAAATTGGGAGATGCTTCTTGGGGAACAATATTATTAATGCTTCCTATTGGGCAAATCTTAGGAATGACATTATCTGGCTTTTTAATTTCTAAGTTTGGAAGTAAAAAAATATTAATTGCTGCATTACCTTGCTATGCTTTAGCACTTATATCAATTGGATTAGCTCAAAGCGAACTTATCTTAATTGGAAATTTAATTTTATTCGGATTTTTTGGCAATTTTTGTAATATATCTGTAAATACTCAAGGCATACTTGTTGAAAATTTGTACAATAAATCAATTATGTCATCTTTTCATGGAGGATGGAGTTTAGCCGGATTTACCGGTTCTCTTGTTGGGCTTTTAATGGTAAATTTTGGTCTTTCTCCTTTTCATCATTTTATAATTATATTTATTATAGTAACTTTATTGATACTATTTAATTTCAGATATTTACAAATTGATAAAAAAAGAGTTTCTGAAAATGCTTCTAATTCAAAAGATACAAAAGAAAAAATTAAACCTGAAAAATTTCTGTTTCTATTAGGGATAACTGCATTTTGTGGTATGGCTTCTGAAGGAGCAATGTTTGATTGGAGCGGAATTTATTTTGAAAAAATAGTAAAAGTTTCAAAAAATTGGGCGCCTCTTGGTTTTACTTCTTTTATGATTATGATGGCTAGTGGAAGATTTATAGCCGATCATGCGATACAAAAATGGGGACGACAGAAAATAGTACAAACTAGCGGTATATTAATATCTTTAGGTCTATTATTATCAGTTGTCTTTCCTAATCTAATTGTTACTACTTTATCTTTTATGATTATAGGACTTGGAGTATCAAGCATTATACCTACTATCTATAGCTTATCTGGACAAAAAACAAAAATCCCTACAGGCATGGCTCTAACTATAGTATCGAGTATAGGATTTATAGGTTTTTTATTAGGTCCTCCTATGATCGGTTATATTTCAGATGTACTTAATCTGAGATTTTCCTTTGCATTAATCGGTATTTTTGGAATTTGCATCTTTATACTTTCATCAAATTTAAAAGTTTTTAAAGAATAGGAATTAAATATAAAATGAATGCTCATTAAAATATTTCAATTTAATATATTAATGAGCATTTTTTATTTATAAAATTCTCTTAATTTTTTTCAAATCTAAATAACACTAAAGCTAAATAATATCTAATTTTTACACCTAAAAGTAATAAAATATAAAAAAAATAAGGCTTACTATGATATTTTTTAACAAAGATTTCCATAGCATTATAAAAACGTTTATAAGATATTTTATCTTTGTGCGTAGCTGCTCCTTTATAATGTAAAAGGGTGGATTGTCCATAATAATAATTATCATATCCTAACATTAAAATGGAATAGCTTAAATCAATATCTTCTCCATACATAAAATAAGATTCGTCCAACCCTCCTACTTCATTATATGTTTTCCTTTTCGTAAAGAAAAAACATCCTGTTAAAATTTCAACTTTACCGATTTCATATTCACCCAAATCGGTATTATACAATCCTGAAAAATTTAATCTTGATTTTAAAAAAAATAGTTGTGTAAATAATTTAGTAAAGGTATTTTTAAGATTAGGTATATTTCTCTTAGATTCAGGACGATAACAATTATTAAAATCAGCTATTCTTACCCCCAATGCTCCAAAATTTTTTATATTTTCTGCAAACGGAATTATTTTTTCAAAAATATCTGTATCTACTTGAGTATCGGGATTTAATAAAACAATATATTTTCCGGAGGAATGGTTTACTCCAATATTATTTGCCTTAGAAAAACCTAAATTTTCTGAATTTTGTATCCATAATATTTGAGAAAAATGCTTTGTTATATATTCTTTACTCCTATCTTGTGAATTATTATCGACTACTATAATCTCAGCATCAATATTTTTAGTAGCAAGTAAGCAACTCTTTATGCAATCTTCTAAAAAATCTTTAACATTATAATTAACTATAATAATTGAGAGTTCTTTCATTAATTTTTTCACTTTAGACCTTGTTTATAAGGAACCCTATTTTGAATTGAACGTATTAATGTTAATTCATCCGTATATTCAAGTTCGTCTCCAACACCGATTCCTCTTGCTATCGCTGTAAATTTAATTTGAGAATTATTCAAAATTTTATATAAATAAAACATCGTGGTGTCTCCCTCAATGGTTGCACTCAATGCAAATATAATTTCATCAATTCCTTGATCTTTAACTCTTTCAACTAATGGATTAATGCATAAATCTGATGCACTAACGCCTTCCATAGGTGATATTCTCCCTCCCAAAACATGATATTTTCCATTGTATTGTTGAGTGCTCTCTATTGCCATTACATCTCTCACATCTTCGACAACACATATAATTTTTTCATTGCGATACGGATTTGCACATATAGTGCAAATATCGGTATCGGAAAGATTATTGCATTGTTTACAATGTTTGATTTCGTGTACTAATCTTGAAATTGATTTTGATAAATTATCTGCTTGAATTTCAGGAATATCCAATAAATGTAAAGCCAAACGTAATGCTGTTCTTTTTCCAATTCCCGGAAGCTGTGAAATTTCTTCAACTGCTTGTTCTAAAATCTTGCTTGGATAATTATAATTCATAGAATCATTGATGTAAATAAAAAAATCTTAATTATGTTCTAAGAATGAAAGATATTTTTCTGCATCCAAAGCAGCCATACAACCGGCACCGGCTGCTGTAATCGCTTGTCGATAACGTTTATCGGCAACGTCTCCTGCTGCAAAAACGCCAGATATATTGGTTTCCGTACTAAAAGGTTTTATATGTAAATAACCTGTTTCATCCATATCTAATTTTCCTTTAAAAATCTCAGTGTTTGGTTTATGTCCTATAGCAATAAATATTCCATCAACATCCAATATTTTTTCTTCTTTTGTTTGATTATCGACAACTATTGCCTGAGAAACTAAATTGTTTTCTCCTTTTATATCTTTTAATTCAGTATTATACATCAATACAATATTAGTAGTCATATCAACCCTTTCCTGCATAATTTTAGAAGCTTTGAGATAATCTTTACGTACTAACATAAAAACAGTTTTACATATTTTAGCTAAGTAAGTAGCTTCCTCTGCGGCAGTATCTCCTCCTCCTACAACTACGACATTTTTTCCTCTATAAAAAAAGCCATCACAAGTGGCACATGCTGAAACTCCACCACCTCTATAGTTTTTTTCAAATTCCTTACCTAAATATTTTGCGCTTGCACCTGTAGCTATTATTACTGTCTTTGTTTTATACTCTTTTCCTGATATTGTTTTTACAGTGTGTAAATCTCCAAAATTTTGCCCAAATAGTACTTCTGTTACTGTATCGATATTAATGGTAGTACCAAATTTTTCAGCTTGTTTTTGAAGTTGTGTCATCATTTCCGGCCCAGTTATACCATCAGGAAAACCCGGAAAATTTTCTACTTCAGTAGTAGTAGTTAATTGGCCTCCAACCTCAAGGCCTGTTATTATTATAGGATTCATTTCAGCTCTCGCTGCATAAATTGCTGCAGTGTAACCGGCAGGACCGGAACCGATAATTATTGTCTGTAATATATTCGTTTTTTCTGTCATCAGTAAATGTTTATTAACAACTTTGTAAAGTTACTAATTTTCTTATTGAGCCTTACCTTGTTCAATAAAGTAGGTATTCAATTAAATTATGAGCTCTTCAGCAAATAAAATATTTTATCAAGATATGTTTATACTAAATTAGGATAATATTAATAAATTATATAAATATTTACCCAATATAACATTTCTAATTAAAATATTTAATCATTATAAGATATTATAAACCAAGTCGTTAAAAGTTGATCGATTTTAAAATAATTATATAATTACGAATTAATAGTTGATATAGTTAAGCAAATTCTTCTAATTTTTTACCATTAAGTATAATCCACTCATCTAAATTAAAATCAGCTTGTATTCCAATTTTAGCAAATTTATCTTTAGAATCCTTAATTAGTATACATCTCCCTTGAGCATCGATTTCTTCATGACCATTCATCAATGATAGATCTCCAATATCTTCTATTTTAGCAACAAATGATATTTCTTCATCCCCCATAATAATTTTTTCAGTGTATTGTATAGCTATATCAACTGTTTCCTTTTTTTCTTTACATAATCTTACATTTCGATATATTATGTCATAAAATGAAGGAGAATTATTCGGTATTTTTTCATATAATTCATATCCGGCCTCCCATTCTTTCTTTATAGTAGCATAATGTAAAGCAGTAATTAATGACAAGGTAAAATATTTACGTGTTTTTTTACGATAATAATCATTTGGATAATGACCACCTTCAAATAGTATTGTCGGGATATCTAATTTTTGAAAATTATCTCCTACAGATCTTGGATAAAATTCATCAGAAAATCTGGAGATTTTATTAGGAATGAGTTTAGTCATTTCTTTGTAAATATCTGCAATCAATCCCATTGATTTTTTTCGAGTATGGGTAATTTTTCTATCAATTGATTCTGATGGAGATAAAAAGGCCAACGTTGCTGGTTCTTTTTTTCCTTCCAAACCAAATATGGTTCTTTGATCGTGTAAATTGAATGCCAAATCATATTTTTTTTCATTAGCAATTTTTTTCAATACTTGCATTTCTACAGATGAAGCTGCTAAAAAATCACGATTTATATCTATACTTATTATATTCCTTCGAGTCCAAATTTCAGCTCCATCGGGATTTAACATAAAAATAATATCAAGAGTAAACTCATTGAGAATTTGACCTGCAATAGAATTTTTATTTTCTAAAAATTTAAGCAAATCTAAACAACTTAACGTACCTGTTGTTTCATTTCCATGCATTTGCGTCCAAATCAGAATATTTTTATTACCCTTACCTATAGTTACTTTATATATAGGTTTTCCCATTTCTGATTTTCCAACCTCTTTTATTAAACTATTATAATTTTTGAGTAAGAAATTAAAAAGCATGGGAGGATTGACATATCTATTTTTAAAATTTTCTTCTAATTCAAAATTTTCTTCTAAATCGAAGATTTTAAATTCTGCGTACATAGCTTTATTTTTTACAAAGATATTCAATTAAAAACAGTTTTAGTTAATTTACATTTGTGAATTACAAATGTAAATTAAGAACATAAAGCATGTGCTCTTTTTTTGATTTAAAGTGTGAGTTGTATATTAAATTAATAAAAATAAGATTATTTATATTTATAAGTGCTTATTTACCAGTATTTTATTACTTATAGTTTATAGTTATAGTTTAATATAACTTTAAATATGATTTGTAATTAAATCGAAAATATTATTATTATCTTTGTAATTAATATCTCATTTCACATTTGTAAATTGTTAACATTTGTAAATTATGGAAATCGACAAAAGAATCTCTACCCTTATAGAAATACTTGGATTAACACCAGGGGAATTTGCTGATAAAATAAATGTTCAAAGATCAAGTATTTCACATATCACATCAGCTAGAAATAAACCTTCATTAGACTTTTTAGAAAGAACGCTTTCTGTTTTTCCTGAAATTAATTCTGAATGGCTTATTTTAGGAAAAGGAAAACCATTAAAATCTCAATATAAAGAAATAAAAAAATTAGATTTAGAAATAGAAAATAATAATAATCAAAAGCTGCAATCTACTCCTACACTATTTCATTATGAAGAAGAAAATGAAGTCATAAAAACTGTTCAAGAAAATAAAATAGAAAATTCTAAAGTCTCTGAGAATCTCTCAGAAAAAAATTTTACGGATGAAGATTCATCCATTAAAAATTCAATACAGAAAACTAGTGGGAAAAAAAAGAAAGAAATAAAAAAAATATTAATTATATATGAAGATAATACCTTCGAAATATTGGAAAATTAAATTTTTTAATTAAAAACGTAAAAAAAGAGGGAAATTAAATTTTCCCTCTTTTATTTTAAAATTCGATACAAAAATTAAGATTATTTAATTCTTGCATCTTTAATTCTTGCTTTTTTACCGCGTAGATCTCTAAAATAATAAATTCTTGCTCTACGTACTTTACCTCTTCTATTAACTTCAATATTTTGAAGCGCAGGCATATTAATAGGAAAAACTCTTTCAACTCCGACATCACCACTCATTTTTCTAATAGTAAATGTCTTAGTAGCTCCAGTTCCTTTAACTTGAATTACAACACCTTTAAAAAACTGAGTTCTTGTTTTATTGCCTTCTTTAATTTCGTAATAAACGGTAACAGTATCTCCTGCTCCAAACTTTGGAAATTCTTTTTTTGCAATGTACTTGTCTTGTACGTACTTAATTAATGGTTCCATTTAAAAAAATATAATCATTTATAATTGAATAACATTCACGTCTTTCGTCAGAGGTTATTCAATCGGCTGCAAAATTAATCATTCTTATTTAATTCTACAAAAATACAATCGAAAAATTAAGAAATGATCAACCTCAATTAAAATTCATTTTATTTATTTTTTTTTGAATCTTTTTTAATTTTTTCAGCTATTTTTTTTGCTCTTTTTTCACTATCAGGATGACTAGATAACATTTTAGATTTTAAGCCTTTATCTACTCCTGCTTGTTTTTCCATTTCTGCAAATTTAGTGAATGCTGTAACTAAAGCCTGAGGATCTTTTCCATTGGAAACTAAAAATTTATATGAATAGTTATCTGCATCTGATTCTTGAGATTGAGAAAATTGGGCTGATGTCAACGTTTGAGCTAAGCTCCCTATGTCGGAATTAACTATATCTGCAACTGAACCTTGGGTGTCACCTGCATACTTAGCTGCTGCCGCCGTTAGAAGCGCTTGTTTATATCCTTTTTTTGAATGTCCCAATTTTACATGTCCTATTTCATGTCCTATAATTGCTAACAATTCATCATCTGTCATAATATCCATAAGCGATGAAAATACACGTACGCTACCATCTGGGCTAGCAAAAGCATTTACATCAATCACATAATAAACTTTATAATTTAAATTTAATCCATCATAATTTTTATACGGCTCAAAAATTTTTGCCAGGCGTTCTGCATAAGCCTTCTTATTATCTTTATCAGTAATCTTACACACGGGATTATTCTCATCCATCCACTTTACTGATTCCGCAGCTGCCATTGCAATTTCTTCGTCAGAAATCGTGATTGCTGTTGCTAAATTTTTAGCTGCCTCGATTTTCCCTTTTCCTATATTGGTATTACCAATTTTTATTTGAGAATTTATACTTGTATAAAGTAAGCAAGCAAATGAAAGAGTTAAAATAATTTTGTTCATAATTATAAAATTTTCTGAATACAAAAATATTAATTTTTTACAATTATGAAATATAAATAATAAATAATTATATGCTGCATTGACAATAAAAATAATCGATATATACTTTCAATTCCAATTATATTTTATTAATTAATGTAGAATTTGAAGAAGAAAGGTAGGTTGGATAAAAAAGGCATTTATTGATTAAAAATTTTTTGAATTTTTAATCAATAAATGAAAGAAATAGCTTATACGTTAAAACGGAAATGAATAATATCTCCGTCATTTACAATATATTCTTTACCTTCCACAGATAACTTTCCAGCTTCTTTTACCTTAGCTTCAGAACCGTAGGTTATAAAATCGTTATATGAAATAACTTCCGCTCTAATAAAACCTTTTTCAAAATCTGTATGTATAACACCGGCTGCTTGGGGTGCCGTCCATCCTTTTTCAATTGTCCAAGCCCTAACTTCTTTGACTCCTGCGGTAAAATAGGTTTGTAAATTTAATAATTTATAGGCTTGACGTATTAAACGATTTACTCCCGGTTCATTCAAATTCAATTCTTCTAAAAATATCTGACGTTCTTCATAAGTCTCTAATTCAGATATATCGGCTTCTATTTGGGCCGCTAGAACTATAACTTCAGCCTTTTCATCTTTAACCTTTTCTTTTACTTTTTCTACATATTCATTACCCTCTTTAGCAGATTTTTCATCTACATTGCAAACATACATTATAGGTTTAAAGGTTAATAATTGAAGTTCAGCAATGACAGGTTCTGTAATACTATCCGTTTCAAATTCACGTGCATTTTTTCCTTCTTCAATAAAAGACCTTAATTTTTCCAATACGGATACTACCAGTTGCTCATCTTTATTTCCCGCTTTAGCTGCTCTTTTAGACTTATCTAATTTCTTTTCAATGGTATCCAAGTCCTTAAGTTGGAGCTCAATATCAATAATTTCTTTATCTCTAACCGGGTCTATAGTTCCTTCAACATGGGTTATATTTTCGTTTTGAAAACATCGTAACACATGTATAATAGCATTTGTTTCTCTTATATTAGCTAAAAATTGATTACCTAGTCCTTCGCCTTTACTAGCTCCTTTAACTAAGCCGGCTATGTCTACTATTTCTACTACTGCAGGCACTACCCTTTCCGGTTCAACTAATTCCTCAAGCTTATTTAACCTTGGATCAGGTACAGAGACTGTACCGACATTCGGTTCAATAGTACAGAATGGATAATTAGCAGATTGTGCTTTTGCATTAGATAAGCAGTTAAATAAAGTAGATTTTCCTACATTGGGTAAACCAACAATTCCACATTTCATACTTGAAAAATTTGTGACAAATATATAAAATTATAATTTAGCTTTTTAAGAGAGTCTTTAATGAAAAATATTTAAAAGGTAAAATAAAATTTTATGTTAAAATTCAGATTTCCCTACTACTTAATATTCTCAAATATAAAAATATTTAATCCATAAATTTATCTGTTTTCAATTATAGTAAAGATAGATTAAATTGATCAATCTGTACTAATCTTTTTCCTTTTAGAGATCATTTATAAACTTAGTGAAAGACTGATTAATATAATAGACATTGTTCATATTAGGTATTTCACCTTCATCTACTTTAAACTCATGATTCTAAAAATAAATTCTATTATTATAAGATTTCAATTCCATTATAATAATATTACCCCAGCATCATGAGCTATAGGAATGAAATCTGAAGGAATTATATTCTTATTAAACTTAATAAATTACTATATTTTTCTCTGCCTAAACTAAGAAATTGATCAAACGAAAATCCATCATTTCTATCAGAAAAAAATCTAAATGAATTTGGCTGAAGCTGTCCTACGTTATATTTCTTTGAGAAATCTTTATAATCATTTGATAAATTATTCCTAATAATTTTTTCTCAAAATTGGAAATGTCTTCTAAGGTTGCGGAATTTTTAGAATAAATAATAGTAGCCATAAACTATTTTTTACCTTTACTTGTTGAAATTTCACCTGTATGTCTTACTGCATCTTAAATATGAGAAATGCATATATCCAGAATACTTATAGTGCAATGTACATCGTGCTAGTCGTAGATTTCCTAGACCATACCTAGCGCTCTATTATGGAACAAGAGTTAAATTGAAAAAGCAGAGAAGTTTCGTTTTTCTTACACTGTTTTTATTAGTTATAATAAGTAAAACCAAAAAAATTATTTGGGTCTAAAAACAATTGCCTTTCATTTCTCCCATCTTTGTAATTAATCTCAATGGGCGAAAAAGGGATCGCTTTGTAGTCAATTTGAGTTACTTTTATTTCCTGTTCAGTCTTAAATAATTGTGAATATATAGACATTAAAGAAAATTGATCATCTTCATCAACATCAAACCATTCATTTATATTTTTCAGATGATTATAACAAATAATCCCATCATCAATGTACAATTCGAAGACATTTTCATTTATGATGAAATATATCCTCTCATACATTGGGTGGAAAACCGGTGGAGTTTCAGCATCTATATAACCTGAAACCATAACGTTACTTATAGTACCTTGTAACATGCGGTTAAATAATTGTTTCATATGAGTAAGAACATTTCACATTCAAAAAATAAACTTAACAAGTCACTTATAAGTTGTATTAAATAAATTCAATTAAAAAAATGACTTTTATTAAAAAATGCCCATAATTTGCATTTTATTTTAAAAGTATTTCTAATAATTCTTCAGAAATAGTTCGACCTTTATCTTTGTTATAAAATCCTTGAATATCTTTTGCAAAATCATCATGGGTATAATTATCCGGGTCACTTTTATATTTTTTCAAAAATGGTGTACATGGTTTGGGTCTCGGTCCCCAGTGCGCTATTTCTTGAAAAGTATCCGGTTCAATAAACAGTACAATAGGAATTGCTTTACCTCCATTGGTTAAATATTGATTAATTAATGATTCGTCTTCATCTCTAAAAAAAATCCTCATTTCCAATTTTTCGGAAGATTCAGCTATTTTATTAACAACAGGTACTATTTGAGCAGCATCACCACACCAACCTTCAGATATAACTAAAATATTCTTTTTACGTGTAATTTTCTGTAAACCCGATAATACTTCATTTTTCAATACTAAGGTTTTATCATTACGATGTATCCGACTAAGGTTCAAGCGTGTATATTCAGCATATTTTTTTATTTCTTCATTTTTAGAAATTACTCCTTCATTTGCTTGTATTTCAATAATATTTTTGTACTCAGCATACGAAACTCCTTTATCCCAATAGTTTCCTAAATTTATTGAATCCATCATCTTATATTATATTTTTCATTTTTATTAACTTTTATATATAAATTAATTTGCTTTTATATATAGATTTGAAATATTTAAGATTTGAAAAATTATTTTATTTAAAGATAAGTTTCTCATATTCATTACATTTAGTAACAAATACAAGTCTTTATATGTAATTTAAATATTAACAGATAATTTACTCTCCATATTCCTTATTAATTATAATTACATAAAATAATTTTTAATGTATGGAAATATATTTTTAATATTTAAAAATTATACTTTTCTCACTTTATCTAACAACCAAAAATCAGCAAGTATTAATGCTGCTAAAGCTTCCACTATAGGTACTGCTCTAGGAAGCACACAAGGATCATGCCTTCCTTTTCCCTTAATAACGTTTATATTTCCTTTTTCGTCTATAGTTTGTTGTTCTTTCATTATGGTAGCTACCGGCTTAAAGGCTACTTTAAATAGGATATCCATGCCATTAGATATTCCACCTTGAATACCTCCGGAATTATTGGTTAAAGTTTTTCCGTTTTGGATAAAAATATCGTTGTGTTCGGATCCTTTTAAGTGAGTACCGTCGAAACCGCTTCCAATTTCAAATCCCTTAGCTGCATTAATGCTCATCATACCTTGAGCCAGTCTGGCGGATAGCTTATCAAATATAGGTTCACCTAAACCTATCGGCACATTTTTAATTATACAGGTTATTATTCCGCCAATTGTATCGCCTTCCTTTTTAATTTCAGCTATTCTTTTTATCATTTTATCAGCTGTTTCTGAATCCGGGCATCTAACTATGTTCGATTCAGTTAAAGAAAGATCAAGATCATAAATATTTTTTTTCAGGGTAATATCACCTACAGAGGAAACAAAAGCTTGAAATTTGATTGTAGATAATAATTGTTTAGCCAAAGCACCGGCAACAACCCAATTGGCAGTTTCTCTTGCAGAGGTTCTCCCTCCTCCTCGATGATCCCTAATTCCGTATTTATTAAAATAGGTAAAATCTGCATGAGAGGGTCTAAAAATTCCAGTATTATGATCGTAATCATTGGACTTCTGATTAGTATTTTTTATAAGAAATCCTATGGATTGACCAGTTGTCTTTCCTTCAAATATACCAGAAAGAAATTCAACTTTATCATCTTCTTTACGTTGAGTGACAATTTTTGATTGACCTGGTTTCCGACGATCCAGTTCTTTTTGTATTTTTTCAAAATTAATGGATAATCCGGCAGGAAACCCATCAATAACACCTCCAAGTGCAGGTCCATGACTTTCACCAAAGGTAGTAAGCTTTATAAATTTACCGAATTCATTGAACATATTCTTACAAATGTAAGAAATAAAGTAAATTTACAAGTAGTATTATTTACAAAAACAGAAAATCTTTTATAGATTTTCTGTTTTATTATCTGAAATTATTTTTTTGAATTAGAGTAATGATTTAATATGCTTTATATTGCTTTGGATGGTATCTACAACTTCTTTAACATTTCCACTCAACATCATTTTGGTCATAGAGGTAGTCATCCCTTTTATTTGTGTCCATTCTATTTTAGGGGGTAAGGCAAGTGAATTTGGATCGGTCATTAGATTTACCAACACAGGACCATTGGTTGAAAATGCTTCATGTATGGCTCCTTCTACTTCTTCGGGCTTAGTAACATTAATACCTTTAAATCCCATAGCCATAGCTATCATTGCAAAATCCGGATTAACCATATCTGTCTCATTATCAGGTATTCCATCTACTTCCATCTCCAATTTTACCATACCTAACGAACGATTATTAAATACAAATAATTTTACAGGCAATTTATATTGGTAAATTGTTGCTAAATCTCCCAATAACATTGAAATCCCTCCATCGCCACAGAAGGAGATAATTTGTCTTCCCGGGTTTGCTAAAGCGGCACCAATTGCCATAGGCATGGCATTAGCCATCGTACCATGACTGAAAGAGCCTAACATTTTTCTCTCTCCTGTTGCTTGTATATAACGAGCTCCCCAAACACAGCACATACCGGTATCTACAGTAAATATAGCATCTTTAGCAGCTAATTTATTTATTGTGGATGCTACATATTCCGGATGGATTAAATTTTCTTTTCCTGGATCTTTTACATATACATCCAAGCCTTCTTTTACTTTTTCATATTTATGCAACTGTTTTTTTAGAAAAGATTCATCTTGTTTTTCTTCAATTAATGGTAATAACACGTGTAAAGTATCTTCAATTTTTCCGCATAATCCCATATCAACTTTTGCTCTTCTTCCTAATCTGTCAGCTCTTTCATCAATCTGAATTATTTTTTTATTGGTAGGCATAAAATTAGCATATGGAAAATCTGTTCCTAAAAGAAGAATAACATCTGCTTCATGCATACTTTGAAAAGCAGAGGGCAAACCTAATAATCCGGTCATACCGACTTCATAAGGATTATCGTATTGAATTCCCATTTTTCCTCTAAAAGAATATCCTATAGGAGCTTTTAATTTTTCGGCTAATTTAATAAGGTCAGCATGTGCTTTACTGGCACCTATACCGCAATAAATGGAAATTTTTTCATTTTCATTCAAAATATCGGCAAGTGTTTGCAATTCATGATCTGAAGGTCTTATAATTGTATCATTTTTATAAACTTTTAAAGAACTTAATATATCCTCAGCAGGTTTTGATTCTAAATCACCAGGTAATCCAAAAACGGCTACCCCTCTTTTTGATTGAGCATTCTGAATAGCCCTTTGTAACATTCTTGGAGCTTGTTCAGGCAAAGTTGCAATTTGACAGTATACACTGCAATCATCAAAAAGCTTAGTAATATTAGTTTCCTGAAAATAATCGGTACCAAATTCTCTTGTTCCACAGGTGGAAGCAATGGCGATCACAGGCACATTTGCCCTATTCGCTTCATAAAGACCATTAATTAAGTGTATATGCCCAGGACCAGAACTTCCAGCGCAACAAGCGATCCCTTCTAACTCGGCCTCGGCAGCTGCTGCAAATGCTCCAGCTTCTTCATTCCTAACATGTATCCATTGAATTTTCCCTTGTTTTTTAATAGCTCTATTTAGCTCATTTAGACTATCACCCGTTACTGCATAAATTCTTTTTATACCAGCTTCTGCTAACATGTCTACTAATTGATCTGCTACTTTTTTTTCCATAATAATTTTAAAAATAAATAAAGTATAATTACTTGCTCAAAATTTGTTCCAGGTAAATATACTTTTTTAATAATTTTAACAATTATTGTTTATTTGATAGCATTATAAGTAGTTATAAGATAAATATTATTTTAGAATTCGCGATTAAATTGCTGTAGCATACGTATATCATTTTCGGTAAACATACGTATATCCCCAATTTGATACATAAGCATAACTATTCTTTCAATCACCATTCAGAAAGCAAATCCACTATATTTTTCCGAATTAATGTTAACATTTTTTAAAACATTAGGATCTACCATCCCACAGCCTAAAATTTCTAGCCATCCTGTTCCTTTAGTTATTCGATAATCAGTTTCCGTTTCTAATCCCCAATAAACATCAACCTCAGCACTTGGCTCTGTAAAAGGAAAATATGACGGTCTCATACGTATTTCGGATTTGCCAAATAATTCCGAAGTAAAATATTGTAAAGTTTGTTTTAAATCTGCAAAAGAAACATCGGTATCAATATATAAACCTTCAATTTGATGGAACATACAATGTGATCGTGATGAGATGTCTTCATTCCTATATACCCTTCCTGGAGATAATATACGAATAGGAGGCTCATTATTCTCCATATATCTTATCTGAACAGAGGAAGTATGGGTTCTTAATACCATATCCGGATTTTTTTCTATAAAAAATGTATCCTGCATATCTCTAGCCGGATGATATTCAGACATATTTAAGGCTGTGAAATTATGCCAATCATCTTCAATTTCTGGTCCGTCTGCTACTGAAAAACCTATTTTTTTAAAAATATTGATAATCTTATGTTTAACAATATTTATAGGATGTCTGCTTCCTAGATTTAAAGGAATTCCCGGACGAGTTAAATCATTTTGTATTTCGGAATGATTGTCTTCATTAACATCCTCTTTTAAAGAATCTATTTTTTTTGCAACTGATTGTTTTAAATTATTTATCAATTGACCAAATTCTTTTTTACTTTCGTTAGGAACTTCTTTAAATTTTTGAAATAGGTCATTCAAAATTCCTTTCTTTCCTAAATACTTGATTCTAAATTGTTCAATTTCTTCAGCTTTTTGAGAAGAAAATGACTCTACTTCCTCTAAATATTTTTTGATAGTATTTATCATTAGTTATCTTTAATAATTTTTATTTTATAAAGATTTTTATCTTTTTGCAAAAATAATAAAACAAAAATACTATTATTATTTTAAAAAAAAGATTTCATAAATATTTTAAATTCTGATATTCATTTATTTCTAAGGCTTATTATAATAAAAAAGCCTCTTTTTACAGAGGCTAAGGTTTTTAAAGAAATAAAAACTAAATAAACATTAAAATAATGCCTTTTTCAATATAAATTGTTTTAGTGTGTTTGTAATCTTACAATCGTATAAACAAACACCATACCATTTATCTTATTATATTTAATTATATTATTTTTAATAATTAAATATAACTAAACAGTTATTTAAATAAATATATTATTAAGCTTATATTTTATAAAAATAATTTAAAATAATAAAATTCAAATCAAATTTCCAATTATGACATGTTATACAACAAATAAATATCCGTTATTATATTAATTATTAATATATAAATAACTTATAAAATAAATTTATAACTATAGTTGTTATATAATGAATAAATTTGAATTTATAAAACATGTCCATTCAATCACTATTACTAACAACTTTACAATTAAAAATAAGATTTAAATTAGTAAATTTGAATTTTCTAAACATAAATACAATTATGATTAATAAATTCATAATGTATTGTTTACTAATACTAACTTTTTTAAATTGTAAAACATTGGAAATAGACAAACAAACATATGACGGACTGGGAAATGGCCTATATGCAAATATTAAAACAAATAAAGGTGATATGTTGGTTAAATTTTTTGATCATGAGTCTCCAGTAACCGTAGCAAACTTTATTGGATTAGCTGAAGGTAAAATTCCAAATGATACAAAAAAATTGGGTGAACCATTTTATGACGGAATCATTTTTCATAGAGTAATTAAGAATTTTATGATTCAAACCGGTGATCCTCAAGGAACAGGAATGGGGGGGCCGGGATATAGATTTGAGGATGAAAAAAATGATTTAAAACATACTGGAACCGGAATATTATCTATGGCAAATTCAGGTCCGAATACAAACGGAAGTCAATTTTTCATCACTGAAGTGCCTACTCCTTGGCTTGACGGACGGCATACTATTTTCGGTGAGATAATTAAAGGTTTAGATACTGTAAGCTCAATCGCCAATGTTAAAACTGGAGCTCAAGATAAACCGGTTGAACCTGTAATTATGGAAAAAGTTTCAATCATTACTAAAGGCGATGAATATAAAAATTATAATGCAGCACAGTTTTTTAAAGATAATAAAGATTTGATTTCTGAAAGAAATAAAAAATATCTGGAAGAAAAGCAAAAACTTATAGCAGCAAAACTTGATGAATTAAAAGTAAGTATGACTCAAACAGAAAGTGGCTTATTTTATAAAATTGATGAAAAAGGTTCCGGAGCTAAAGCTAAAACGGGAGATATAGTTTCTGTTCATTATGAAGGTTCTTTAGCGAATGGTAATATCTTTGATTCATCTTTTGCTAGAAATGAACCCATTGAATTTCCATTAGGAAGAGGAATGGTAATCAAAGGTTGGGAAGAAGGAATTTCGCTTTTGAATGAAGGAGACAAAGCTACTTTTTTAATACCGCCTTCTTTGGGTTATGGAGCTCAAGGTGCCGGAGGTGGGGTCATACCACCTAATGCTTGGCTTATATTTAAAGTTGAACTGATTAAGGCTAAATAATTAAGAATTAAGAATTAAAAATAATAAAATCCGGTTTAAAGATTAAAACCGGATTTTACTTTTATAATACTGCCTGAAACAAAAAACGTTCTTTTTAAGCATTGACTTTTCCTTCAACTTTTTTTCATATTTTATCTTAATTCAAATATTTATATATAAGGAAATTAAATTGGTATTTATAAATTTTTATATTTTAGCTATTCGATCTACACTAAAAATTTGATAAATTACTTCTTAAACACTTATTTTTTACATTTTATACTTTAGCATATAGGTATATATATTTCAGTTTTTAATTTCTCAGGCACAACTCTACCCGGATGATTTATATATTTTTCAAAAATAGGAGCATCACGCAATAATAAATTATTGGCAGGTATTAAGTCAGCGTAAATGGTATTATAAACATCTCGAAAATATTTGTATGAACCTTTATAGAGAAACTTGGCAAATTTTCCGCCTTTAATTTCTTTAACTCCTATTTCTCCTTGAGGTTTTACATCATCTAATATAACGAGACAAACATCTGTTCTAAGTTTTTCCAAATAAGTTATTTTAGGATCGTCATAATAAATGCAGATATTTTCAATCTCTCCAGAGTATAGTTTATTACTCTTAACAAATTTCCATAAGCGTTTCCAAGTATTACTGAAATCCAATTCACTATATTTTCCCGAAAGACTAATATATATAACCTTCTTAGCAGGTATCTCAACAATCTTAGGCTTATCAATATCTAACAGAATGTCTATATTTTCTTTATCCTTTTTTTTAACTATATAATCTTTGTTTTTCCTAAATTCAAGAGGAGTAATTTTATACAATTGCTTAAAGGCTTTCGAGAAAGATGATGGAATATCATAGCCAACCTTATATCCGATATCAGAAATTGGCAGGTCCGTATATCTTAATAATCTGGCAGCCTTTTCTAATCTTATTCTTATAATATAACTTCCTATAGGTTCTTTAAGAAAAGCTTTCGTTATCCGATGAAAATGATAGAGCGAAAAATGGCTCATTTCCGCCAATTTAGATAAATCAATTGTTTCATGTAAATGATTGTTTATATATTCAATAACAATATTCATTTGTTTTTGATATATCTCCTTCGTAGTTATTTTGAAGTTCATATTTATAAGCTCAGCAATTAATCAATTTATCAACTGCTAAAATAAATATATTTTATAGAATGTTATTTTCCTATCTTGCTGATAAAAATCTTTAACAGTTTAAAACAAAATCTTTGATGAATTATAATTTTATACTAATTATCTTTATCAAGAGTTGTTAATATAAACACAAAAATTATAGATAAATAATATATACATTTCTAATTGCAATCATTCTTAAATTATTCTATATTCATTTGTTACTTCAAATAATCTAGTTATATTAAGATATAAAGTCTCAAATTATATAAATAATTGAAAATTATAATTTTATCTCTTATTTATTATATTTATAAAACTATTAACTATAATATATAAAATAAGATTATTAGATTTATATTTTTATAATAAAAATTATTTTTTAATATTATTAGAAATAATCTATAATAAAAATTGTCTATTATTTAACTTATTAATTTGAATATATATATTTAGCTATCCTAATAATGCATAAAGTTTTAATCTATATATTAAGCTATAAATATTTAAATTAATAAAATAAAAATGACTTTAATTAGGTAATTTTAATATTCATTTATTTATTTTATATTTTATAAATGTAATTAAAATCATTTAATAATTTTGTTTATTAAAAATTATTATTATTTTCAAAATGTTGATTTTTAATACATTAACATACTACACTAAAAATAATATAAAAATTTAATAATAAATATAGAATAATATAAAATAAATTCTTTACATTTGACATAATTCCTACCTGTTAAGTAGGAAATATTTATAAATAATTTAATGTATTAAATTTTTAATGAAGAAAAATTTAAGTGGTAAAAGTTTAGTAGCAGTTTTTAGCATTTATTGTTCTTTATTATCTGCTCAAACGCTTGTTAAGGGTATTGTTCAAAATGATAAAAAAGAAAAAATAAAAGACGCCCAAATTTATATTGAGGAAAATGGGATGGAAACAAAAACAGATATCCACGGAGAATATGAATTTACGATTCCGAATGGTAATTATAAAATTATCATTATTACTCCTGAAAATGATGAGATATCCGAGTTAATTAGCATAAATAATGAACCTCAAAAAATTGTAAATTTCACCATAAAAACTTACACTTTTGAAAATGTAGTAGTTACCGGTACGCGATCAAAACCAAGGACATTATTGGAATCTCCTACCCCTGTCGACATCATTGATGTAAAAAAAATGGCAGAAAACAATGCTCAAGTTAGTGTAAATCAAATTTTAAATTACGTAGCTCCATCCTTTACATCTACTACGCAATCATTAGGTGGTGGAACGGATATGACCGATCCTATATCATTAAGAGGAATGACACCCGATCAGGTTTTAGTATTGATTAACGGAAAAAGAAGGTATAATTCGGCATTATTAAATGTAAACGGTACCTTTGGAAAAGGTACGGTAGGAACCGATTTAAATGCCATTCCTATTTCATCTATAGACCGAATCGAAATATTAAGAGACGCCGCTGCAGCACAATATGGCAGTGACGCAGTTGCAGGAGTCATTAATATAATATTGAAAAATACAATTAATAAATTTAACCTAAGTATTACCGGTGGAGAATACATTAGCAAGAATGATGCTCAAGATAAAACTTCAAAGGATGGAGAATCCGTTCAAATTGGATTAAATTATGGTATTCCATTAAATTATAACGGAGGATATATAAATTTTTCTGCTTCTTTCGATAGAAGAAACCCTACTAACAGAGGGGGAATATATCAGGGTACTATATATAAAGATTATTCAAACGGAATAGGTCAAGATAAATCCAATGAATTTCTTGAACAAACACATACATCTCGTAGAGATTATAGTTTAATCATAGGTCAATCGGAAGCTCTTAATAGCCAAGTTGCCTATAATGCTTATCTCCCATTATCCAAAAATACACAAATATATTCTTTTGGAATTTTTGGATATAGAAATAGTACAGCTTCACAATTTTATAGATATCCAAATTCTGAAAATAATATTAAATCCATATATCCTTTAGGATTTAGACCTCAATCAGAGGCAAGTATATACGACCGATCAGCGACTGTTGGAGTGAAAAGTATACTACTAGGTTGGAATATGGAAATTAGTAATACTTTTGGACAAAATATATTTAACAATAAAGCCAAAAATACATTAAATGCTTCCTTGGGAGAAAATTCTCCGACAACATTTCAAGGAGGAAAATTAAAATTTACACAAGAAATTGTAAATCTTGATTTTTCTAGGAAAATTAACTGGTTGTCGGACTTAGGATTAGCATGGGGCGGTGAATATAGATATGAAAGATATCAAATTATAGAAGGAGAAGAAGCTTCCTATGCTAATTATGCAATGGGAAAAGAAATCCTTAACCCAGATGGAAGTGTTGCCATCGTACCAGATATTAACGGTTCCATACCCATAAAGTTTGGACCTGATGGAAAAACTCCATTATCTGGAGGAGCTCAGGGTGGCGCCGGATTCTCCCCTCTTAATTCCACGGATTCAAATAGAAATTCTTTAGCTGCATATGCAGATGCCGAAATTAACTTTAACAAATCCTTTCTTATTGACCTTGCCGGTAGATATGAATATTACAATGATTTTGGTTCAACAGTTAATGGAAAACTCGCATTACGATATAAAATAGCTAACTTTCTTAATTTCCGAGGTTCCGGTAGTACCGGATTTCGTGCTCCATCTTTGCAGCAACGTTATTATTCTAGCACGGGAACTTCTTATGTTAATGGAAATATGTATGAAGTAGGTACTTTTACAAATGATAGTAAAGTCGCACATCTTTTAGGTATTCCAAAACTAAAATCGGAAAAATCACGGAGCATTAGTGCAGGAATGACTTCCAAAGTCGGGCGATTTAATATCAGCCTTGATGGTTATTTTACCCGAATAAATGATAAAATTGTTTATACGGATTTATTTAGTGGAGATCCTAATGGATCAGATTCGGATAAAGAAATCTATCGCATTTTGCAACAAGCAGGAGCTCAAAAAGCTCGCTTTTTTGCCAATGCTGTAGATACCGAAACTAAAGGATTAGATGCTGTACTTTCTTATCATACAAATGTTGGACTTGGAAAAATATTTATTGACTTAGCAGGTAATATTTCCTACACCCAGCAAGTAGGTAAAATTCATACATCCAAACTTTTACAAGACAAAGAAGACATTTATTTCAGTAATTCCAGTAAAATGTATCTGGAAAATGTTGTACCAAATCAAAAATTCAATATTTCTATTACCTATGCCATACAAAAATGGAATATTTTTATAAGAAATAATTATTTTGGAGGTGTTACAGAACCCTCTAATATAACATCTAACCAACAATATTATAATCCAAGATGGATAACAGATACTTCTATTACATATAAGGTAACTGACTTTTTAAAAATAACTGTAGGTTCAAATAATCTTTTTAACTGTTATCCTGAAAAAGTTGCGATAAACGCTAATAGTAATAATGGTCAATTTGTTTATTCTCGATATGTGAGCCAATTTGGCTTTAATGGTCGATATG
>NZ_JAMBJZ010000159.1:0-749 GCF_025291155.1 Apibacter sp. | reverse complement strand
AAAAATATAGAATTAAATGATTTGGAATCAGATAATGTTGCAATGATTGATCTGTTCAAAGGGGTACTAACTTATAAAGATATTAATATAAAATCATACGGTCACATCCTACCACTGGTGACAGCAAGTAATACACTATATGATAAAGACGCTCTAAAAAGTATATTGCATTTTGTTAAAGATAGTTTAGATGGGAAAAAATGTAAACTAATAGAATTTAATAAAAATGGAATTTCCTTATTTGAGCGAGACTGCATAACTAAAAAAGATAATTATGTGAATTATTTCAATAATGATTTTTTAATCCAGCATATAGATGATATATATGATACCTTTTATTATTATGATAAAAATGGATTACCTTATAAATCTGTGAAACTCGACTATAAAAATCAAACAACTGAAGAAACATATTTTTATTATAATAGCAATGAAAATATAATTAAAAAAGACATATTTCAAAATAATGATTTTAATAATACTGTGTATTATGACTATGATAAGCAGGGAAATATAAAAAAAGAGTATTCTAAAGATGATGATGGATCAGAACATATGGTTACTGAATTCAGATATGATAAAAATAATATGTTAACAGAATATATTAAAGATAAAGATCTTCATTGTAATTATTCATATAATAATTTTAACGATGTTATTTTAGAAACAAAATGTTATATCTTTGAAAAAGGTGTGGAAAGAATAAAACAAAAAACCGATATAAAAGTTTTAGTAACAAATCGTGAAAT
>NZ_JAMBJZ010000158.1:0-753 GCF_025291155.1 Apibacter sp. | reverse complement strand
ACCTTGTACCCATCCTTTAATTTTTCTCGATTTTGCTTTTGGACTATTTTCTTCTGTATAAGCAAAAGCAAAAGTAGATCCTACTGGGGTTATATCAGAATATTCCGTTTGTTTGAAACACCATGTAATAAATGCAGCACACCAGGCAGCTTTATAATTTAAGCTTGAATTAGCGGCTTGAAAGTATATACTTATTTTTTCTTTTAATGGGCTTTGTTTTTCTATAAGTCCCTTATAGGTTTCAAATTCTTTCCAAGCAACTTCTAACCATGGTGCTTTTCCAGTAAACTTTAATGGTTCATCTACTTTCCCGCATTCTTCTACCCTGAAAATTGACTTGGTTGAATTTGATTCGCTAACTATTAAATCCCCTGCTTTTCCTCCTCTATACCATACTTTCCTTTCTTCTTTTGAATTGGTATATCTATTTATAATTTCTATGATATTCAATACTACCTGATCATCAGATATTTTTCCTGTTTCATCTGCTTCCAGGTACATGCCATCTTTAAACCAGTCTATCATCCCGGTTAAAGCTGCTTCTTCGGGGGTCATCCAACCGTCATTTACGCTAATAGCTTTATCGGGGCTATCATACTTCTTGTAAATATTAATACCTGAATCTTTAGCATAAGCTTCTATTATTTTCTGTACTTCTTCATAGGTACTTCTTCCTGTTATCTGGAGTAAGCCCCGCCCTCTAAAGTTCCAACCATCATTCGCTCCACGATTTTTAAAATCATATCCCGTTGA
>NZ_JAMBJZ010000157.1:0-1007 GCF_025291155.1 Apibacter sp. | reverse complement strand
ACATGAATAATATTTTTGCCTACAAATGTCTTTGCATCTGCTTTAGTAACTAGCATAACACCATCCTTTCGAAAAACAATTATGTCGTCAATATCTGAGCAATCAAAAAGATATTCATCTTTTTTAAGGGAATAACCAATAAAGCCTTCTTCACGATTAACGTAAAATTTAATATTAGCTACTGCTACTTTAGCTGCATCGATCGTATCAAAAGTGCGTATTTCAGTTTTTCTTTCTTTGTTTTTGCCGTATTTCTTCTTTATATTGGTGAAGTAATCAATGGCATATTGTATTAGGTTGTCTAAATGATGTTGTACTTCTTTTATTTTACCTTCCAAAGCCAAAAGGTTTTCTTCAGCTTTATCTAAATCAAAACGAGTAATTCTTTTTATCCTGATTTCCGTTAACTTATTAATATCTTCCTCAGTAACTTTTCTTATTAAATGAGTTGTAAAAGGTTTAAGCTCTTTATCAATAGTTGAAATTACCTCTTCCCATTTGTCAAGTTCTTCAATTTTATGATAGATTCTGTTCTCAATGAATATTTTTTCCAAGGAAGCAAAATGCCATTGTTCTTGAAGTTCAGTGAGCTCAATATCTAGTTCTTGTTTAAGCAGGTTTACAGTATTATCAGTGTTTCTTTTTAATATTTCCGAAACAGTCAAGAATTCAGGTCTATCTACATTAATCACACAAGCATTTGGTGAAATTGAAATTTCACAATCTGTGAACGCATATAAAGCATCAATCATTTTATCCGGGGAAACATCGTTGGGTAAGTGAATTAATATTTCAACTTCGGAAGCGGTATTATCTTCAACCTTTTTTATTTTTATTTTTCCCTTCTCATTTGCTTTAAGAATGCTATCTATAAGGGATCCGGTATTGGTACCATAAGGTATTTCATTGATGAGAAGCAGTCCTTTTTCTGGATTTGATATTCTTGCCCTGGCTCTAACATTGCCTCCTCTTTCTCCATCATTATAATTAGCAACATCAATTAATCC
>NZ_JAMBJZ010000156.1:0-1070 GCF_025291155.1 Apibacter sp. | reverse complement strand
TTGAAAGCAATTCACAACTACTTTTTTGAGCCAAAAAAACTGGATATGCTGTGACGTATCACTACAACAACTAATAATTTGAAAGCAATTCACAACGGGGTATAGGAATGCACAATGGTAATTGCGACTGTGACGTATACTACAACTACTAATAATTTGAAAACAATTCACAACAGTTGCAGATAGATATTGGATTTTAATTGTTTTCGCAGTAACATATCACTACAACTACTAATAAATTTGAAAGCAATTCACAACGCAAGCGTTTTAGAGCTATTAAAACCAATTGCTATGACGTATCACTACAACAACTAATAATTTGAAAGCAATTCACAACTAGTATCAATCCCATATTTTTGCAATCGCAGCTGTGACGTATCACTACAATTACTAATAAATTTGAAAGCAATTCACAACTACAGATACAATACTGATTCTTTCTTCTATGCTATGGCGCATTTTACTATAACTATTAATAATTCGAAAGCAATTCACAACATTACATTCCATTTTCGGGTATTGATGCTAGCAGTGACGTATCACTACAACTACTAATAATTTGAAAGCAATTCACAACAGTGATGTGATCCTACACATAATTAATGCTGCTGTGACATATCACATAATACTAGAATCTAAAAGCAATTCACAACTACTCTATTTGTCTTAATTGTTGCTTAAGTGCTATGATGTATCACTACAACTACTAAAATTTGAAAATGATTCAATACATATAAAATACGCAATAAGCGACCTCCTATAATTTCAAAATATCAATTTAAATCTAGTTGCATGTAATAAAGTTAAACATATAAATAACTTAAATTATTGTATAATAAGGGAAATAATTTTGTAATATTATGTTGTATGAAAAAAAATTGTCATTTTGTTTATGTGTATAATTAAATTATTTTTATATTTGCTCATTATGATGTTTTAGCATCAATAAAACTATTTTTATATGAAAGACGCTCCTAATTCTGATGAAGCCCTTAATTCATCTTATCAACTCAATCCGCCTAAAAAAGAGGTTCGTTACTACGCTAAATATGGTGGAATAAAAGATGATT
>NZ_JAMBJZ010000155.1:0-1203 GCF_025291155.1 Apibacter sp. | reverse complement strand
AACGTAAGGTATTATCATTCTGAGCATTTTGAATCCCAAAAAAGTATAATTTCCAGAAGGCCTTTTCCTGTATTTTTTGTTTAAGTTTTTCTTCGGTCTCCAAATTTCCCTGTACCTGGTTTTTCAGGCTTTCGGCAAACTCACGACTGTATTTCTCCTGTAAAATTGCATCTGCTTTTTTTTGCCAGGTAGAAAACCACAGGCCATGGCCCGGGATTCTTTCAAAATTATCATACGTATTTACTTCTATTTCCAATGGGTAAACTGCTTGCTCTAATTCGTATAATAAACGGATATGATGATCTTCTGGTATCCGGGAATTAATCAGGTAATTTTCCCGGGTGAATACTTTACGTATGCTTTCATCCTTAGTATTGCAATTGATTCCCATGTCAAAAGAAACTCTGCTTTGTTTGGTTTGTGAGCGTTCCTTTACTTCTAAGTTATGCTCTGTTTTATATATACGGGTATGTTCCCAACTCTTATTTTGCACTGTTACTTTTTAAAATAGAGAATATGAAGGACTAATAAATAAATCAAGTCAAAAATAATTATATATACTCCATTATTTAGAATACTATATATTTTATTTAATACCTGAGTCATGTTTTCAGCTTCTTCTATTTGATATTTTACTGTGAGAAATGCATTTAAAATCAGTGCTATTTCTACTATAACTACAATTACAAAAAAAAGTCCTAATATTATTTTCATAAAATTATTTTTTTTCATATTAATAATTGTTTAATTGGAAGATGAACCATAAATTCCTCCACTTGAGGCAGGGCTTGATCCGCTGCTGATCGTTTCACTGTTGGAAGAATTTGCTGAACTTCCTGATGCATCCCCTGAACTTCCTGAAGTTTCACCCGAAGATCCTGTTTTATCTAATGTTTCTATAGATTGTATATTTTCATAAGTTGATTTCATGATCTCTGTAGAAACTACAATATCGGAATTAGTTTCCTTTTGTTCGTTTAGGAAATCATTCAGTGAGCTGGGAATAGTAAAATATTCTTTATAGGAATACATTTTTTTATTGAATAAATAGGCATCAAAATTAAAAATATTTGTTCCTGCTTCCTTCAAGGCATCACATGTTTTAGTAGTACAATTATTACCAGTTAAATCATAATCATCTATAACCCTACCATATTCTTTCACTGAATCTGATGTTGATTTATTGTCTGGTTTTTCTGTTGA
>NZ_JAMBJZ010000154.1:0-1249 GCF_025291155.1 Apibacter sp. | reverse complement strand
TAATATACTTACGAATTTCAAGTTTAAAACCATGGGTGAGCTAAGAAGCTTGCTTGAAACCATGATAAAAAATCAAATGTATACACAGAGAAAGATGGCCGAAATCACTAAAAATGTAGACGTATCTCCAGAATACTTAAAAGATTTCTATAAAGCTCACGAATTGGAATTTCCCACTTCAAATGAAGAGATTGAATATGGTCAGATTTTTATGTATCCTAAACTAACTGAGAGACATAAACAAGAATTAATTGATCAATTAAAATCTATTAAAAAGCAAATTGAAGAAGGAGCTAGTTTTGCAGATATGGCTAGGAAATATTCTCAAGATCCTGGTTCTGCTGCAAATGGAGGTCAAATTTTAAATGTGAGAAGAGAACAAATGGTTAAAGAATTTGATGCAGTTGCCTTTAGCTTAGAAGAAGGACAAATATCGGAGCCATTTGAAACTGAATACGGATTTCATATTGTATATCTTGAAAAAAAGAAAGGACAAGTAATTGATTTAAGACATATATTATTAATGTCCGTTCCTAATCAAGAAGAAATTAAAACAGCTTTGGAAAAGTTAGAAAAAATTAAAGCTGATATTAAAGCAGAAAAAATAACATTTAATCAGGCTGCCTTAAAATATTCAGATGATAAATATACAAAATATAATGGAGGAATATTATCTAATTCTCAAACTGGAGATAATAGATTTGAAAAAATAAAATTACCAACAAAAGTATTGTATAACCTATCAGGATTAGGAAAAGGTGATATATCCGAAGTTTTTGAAGATAAAGAAAATAATAGAACAGTTGTTAAATTATTAAAAATTACAGACGTTATACCAGCTCATAAAATGAATTTAGAAATAGATTATAACAGAATTAAAAGTTTTGCACAGAAGACTAAAGAAAATGAAGTTATAGAAAAATGGGTGAAAGCTCAAATACCTTCAACATTTATTACCGTACAAGACGAGTACAAAAAATGTAATTTTTCAATCGATTGGTTACAAAAAAAACAAAGATAGTTTTATAATTTTATATTAATGAAAGCTCGGAAATCCGAGCTTTTTAATTTATTCAACATTTATATATTATTAAAAATAATTTTTATTAATTTAATATTATAAATTAATTGATTAATAAAACTAAAATCAAATCATAGAGATTATTAATTATATAAATTAGTATATAACTTTTAAACCAATTATTATAAATTAAATCAGATAAATTATAATTTATGAAAAAGTACCTAT
>NZ_JAMBJZ010000153.1:0-1442 GCF_025291155.1 Apibacter sp. | reverse complement strand
TTTAAATATAAAAAAACTTATTTAAATATACAAGCGGCAATAAAATGTTTATTAATAAATTTTATACACCAAACACACTAAAACAAAAACAAATATAAAGAAACTAAAAAACACGACGATGATAGAATTTCGGAGAAAGGAGAAAATACGATGGATTGTTCGGAATTAGTATGCCGTTATTTACAGAAAATAGAATGGAGTAAAAAGGTAATGGGAGGTAATACTCGAATACTCTATGAATTTGCAGAAAAATACTCTATCTACTTACAAAAACATGACGATTTAGATTATAAGCCTCAAATAGGAGATATATTTATCTGGAAGAGTTCTTCAGGAATGGGGCATACCGGAGTGATCATTGATTATGAAGAAATACCCAATAAAAAGGGTGAAATAGAAGGAGTTGTAACCACTGTGGAAGCAATAAGTTCAAGTGAAAGACCTTATGGGATGGCAGATGAAATAAAAATGAAAGGAGTGATTAAATTAAAATGGAAAAAGGATTCATACCATTTATTAGATCATAAAGTAACTGCCCAAAGAAGTCCCTGCCGATTTTATACACCGTTAATACATTACAGTAAAGCAGATAAAAAGGTAAATTGGAATAAGAATAATTATAGTTTTGAAATAATAAAGAAATGATTATGAAAAAAAGAATAATATTTTTCAGTTTATTCATATTATTTTTTTCCTGTAGAGGAGAAGAAAATAAGAAAGAAGAAAAAAAAGAAAAGCCTATTATAGAAATTGCACAAAATACACAAATGGATAACATTGGTTTACAAAATACGCAGAAGGATAGCATTAATTTACAAAAAATAGAAGAACATATAGAACTACAAAAAAGAGTATTTGTAGAAGACCATATTCCTGACAATGAATATATAGCCACACAAGAGGATTTAGATTTACAACTACTTTTATTAGAAAAATCATTAGAGAATAGCGGTTATAAATTCCCGGATTATTCCTTATTTAAAGAGAGGATAAAATATGTATTTGGAATAGATATAGACAAAAGTGAAGAAAATATTGTTACATTATATGCACAAGAACCAGTCTATGACAAGGGAAAAGCATATACGGATGAAGAAATAAAACATATACTATTAAAAGAAACGAATCTAACTTTTGATCAATTTAAATATAGTTTTTCAAGTTATGATTGGAATTTATTTATAGATAAACAAAGGAAAATAATAACTCCTATGGTATTTCTGAATGATTTAATAAAAATTAAGGGGAAAGATAAAAAAGAGTATAGTATACAACAAAATTTAAAAGTATTATCCTTAAATAAATATTTAATATATAATGACAAAGCTAGTTTAAATTATTTATTACCTAGAGAAGCATATTTATCAAGGTCATTATTATTAAATTTTAATTATGACAAGGAAGATAAAATTAATGAAAATGTAATGGATAGTTTATACACT
>NZ_JAMBJZ010000152.1:0-1597 GCF_025291155.1 Apibacter sp. | reverse complement strand
AATCATCTTTTATTCCACCATATTTAGCGTAGTAACGAACCTCTTTTTTAGGCGGATTGAGTTGATAAGATGAATTAGGAGCTTCATCATCAAGCTTATTGTATCCCATATAAAAATAATTAAAGTTAAAAATAATATTCAATAGCAAACAAAATTAATAATTATTTTTTTTAAAATATAAACTTTAATAAAATAATTAATTATATGATATTTTATATGCCAATATAGATCTTAATTATTTAATTATTCTTTTATTCGCACTTAAAATATTATATTATTATTTATATAGAATTATAAAAAATTAGTTTATTCTATAAAAAAACAATTTAAAACATAATTTTAATAAATAAATTTTCATCTTTTTATGGGGTTTATTTTTTTAATTATACCCCTGAAATTATATATAATATAATAAAATCGATACACAAAATAAACCTGACTAATTTAGCAAATTCCAATTTATAAAGTAAAATGTCTAATTAATCAATTAATATTTAATTATATAACAATAACAAGGCGAAAAGCAGATAAGATATAATTCAATGATTAATATTTTTTAAATTATTAGACGAATTAAAGAAACATTTTCCACCCCAATGAATTGGAAGAACAAGTTCCCTATAAAAAGATAGCTGACCTATTCAAAATCAATCTTTATACCTTATTTCATTGGACGAATATGGAAAAATTGAAAGCCTATGGAATCAGAAACCGGTTGTATTCAAGCTATTGGAAGTAGAACCTAAGATTCAGCCCTCTAAATCTTAGGTTATGGAAAGAGTTCCAAATTCGACCTTTCATCAGATCCCTTTCAATACAATATTATTTCTAAATGACCTATTGTATTGTGTTATTCTCGCCACTTCCAACATTACCATTAAATAACAGACTATCATTGGAAAATAGTACCGATGTAAGCCACCCTGATTTTCATTCTTTATCTTACTAATCATGTAAAGGAAAAATAATAAAGCCCCGTCGTTAATGCAGGATAGGCCTGTACTGAAACGCCCCGCGAAATCTATCTTAGTTAGTATGTTCGTTTTCAATAATTTTTTCTTTTTTCCACTCTACACAGGAAGGGAAATTGGACAGCATGTAATTAAATTATTCATCTCTCACCATCCTGATTAAAGAAGTTGTCAAATTTTATTCGGAGAATTCTGCTCTTTTATAAGCATTTCTGATTTACAGATAGCGTAACACTCCGGCTTTATCTCCTACCCAAAAAGTTCTAGCCTTGCTACGCGGTTAAGCTTTCTTATGTGCGAATCTCCAGCGGACAGCATGCCTTCTATATAAATCCATATGCAGAATCATACAATGTATACATATTACTTTCTTTAGATGGAAGTATTATTTTACCATAATCATGTTGTTTATAGTAACCTCTCGACAGATTTGCAATAATACAAATATCGTTAGCTCTTTCATTAAAATATATTTAGATTAAATTACGTTTTTAACTTAATTAACAAATTTAATCTAAATATATTTTAATGAAAAAAATAATTATTTTTTCATTGTAAACCTAATTTCTCTCTTATCCTTTACCTATTAACTGACAGGCTAAATCTAGCAAGTTTACAATATCCAA
>NZ_JAMBJZ010000151.1:0-1599 GCF_025291155.1 Apibacter sp. | reverse complement strand
GGAGCATTCACTTTTATGTTTCCCTTACCATCCATAAACATTGTATTGCCACTGGGGTCTTCTATTAAAATACTTCCTTCTGCATCGTTAAATACGAACTTGGTCCCGCTTCGGGTCTGCAATACTTTTATATCATTGCCTTCGCTGTAATATTCTGATATCTCTCCTCCATTATAAGATGTTCCTAGTACAATGGGGGCTTCCGCATTCCCTGCCTGAAAGGCGCATAATACGGTTTCTCCTACTTCCGGATTGAAATATGCTCCTTTTTCTCCTCCCGCATGCGGCTGTATAACTTGTATCCACGGAGTTTGGCTATTTGAGGAACGTTGCCATACAAATTGTACACGAATTCTTCCCATTTTTAGTGGATCTTGATTATCGGTTACAATTGCATGTTGTATTTGCGCTTGCGGAAATTCCCTCTCATCATAATAAGGGGGAACCGGTAGATCTTTTGGAACTCCTTTAAATTTATTTATATAGCCTAATCCATCCTCAAAAGTGTGTACTATCTCGGTTATTTTGTACGATTCCATTGGAATTTGACCATTCTTGAATATTTCATGACCCGGTATCCACACCATCATCTTCGCTACATCTCCTACCCGTAGTTGGGGATTGTTACTCGTTGCCTCTATATATACCAAATTCTGCCTCTTTTGTTGGTCTCTCTCTAGTGAGCGTTGCATATCCATAGAGCCGTTAGCTAATAAACTTTGATCGTAATGGGCCTGAGAGGGTACTGTATATAATTTCTCAGAAATTTCTTTTGCGTATTGCTGAAAAGGGTTTTGGGATGGATGTACGCTCTGGCTTTTCGATTCCAGTGTATAATCCGAGCCTTGCTTGGCATCGTAAGATGTATAACTGAAGGCTTGCGGTTGTACTTCCAATTTAAGTTCATAATCATACACATCTTCTCCTTCCATCAATTCTATTATTTTGCCTCCCCAGGCTGAAAAACAAAATTGATCCCCATTATAATAAAAATATTCTCCAAAACGGGTCGCTAATTTTTGTATAAACTGAAAATCGGTACTGTTATATTGTACTATATAGTTTAGCTTTTCTTTATGATTAGGGTTTATATGAAAGTTTATTAAATTAGGGGGATAGTCTTTAATTATTTCCTTTATAATTTTTTCAAATGTTTTATTTTCGAAGCTTCTACAATGGAGTCCGTTTTCCATTAGAATGGACGGGGATGATCCGCGAAGTGTTATTTGTCGGATTCCTCCTTTCATCGAAGTCGAAATTCCGGTAATAATTCCGGTAAAAATAGATGCACTCTTTCCATATTGTTGAAATTGGAAAGTGATTCTTTTCCCTAAATGTTCTTTGGAATTTTGTAATAAAAAAGTTGTATTACTTTCCCCGAATTCACCCGGGTCGCAAATCAAGGTAAACTCATGGCGGGCATTAATTTTTTGTTTGATTTCTAGTTTAACATTGGTATGGGTAAAAAAATTAACCCCTTCAATTTGTATTTTCACTGAGATTATATGAGAATTCCCATATAAATCATCTTTTATTCCACCATATTTAGCGTAGTAACGAACCTCTTTTTTAGGCGGATTGAGTTGATAAGATGAATTA
>NZ_JAMBJZ010000150.1:0-1619 GCF_025291155.1 Apibacter sp. | reverse complement strand
TTAATTGCTTATTTACATTCAGGGATAAGTCAGTAAGCTCTTTAATTGTTACATTTGTTACATCTTGGATATTTCCATGTCTTCTTACTATTACCTCTTTCCACTATAATGATAGAAATGATATTTTTATTCTATCAATTTATTATTTCTTTTACTAACCTTTTTAAATGAGGTAAATTATAATAATTATTTTGCTCAAATTGTTTTAACATAACTTCCCCTTCTTCATTAGATAATAAAGAATCATAAGCTCCTAATATATTGCCATTCCTCCATTCTACTGTTTCTAAGTTATGATACTTCCAATATAACGGGTCTATATAATTCACTGTATAAGCTACCATTTTATACAATTCTTCATTCGTCCAGCCTATATCTTCTCCTTCTCGCTTTCTATCTATTAAATCTATTAATGCATTACTTAACTCTATAGCATATTTACAATTATTTTCATTAGTTATTTTTTCAATAGTTTTTAATATTCCTTCTCTTATATATAACCTGTCTTGATCGGTTAGAATTTTCTTTACAAAAATCAATTCTCTCAATATACCTTTTCTTCTATATAACCAGCTTTGGTCGATTTGAATTTTCTTTACAAAAATCAATTCTCTCAATTTTGATTCTCTTATAGGTTGATCATCTGCATAAGTAGTGTATAAATCATCCATTACACTTTCATTAATTTTATCTTCTTTATCATAATTAAAGTTTGATACTAATGACCTTACTAAAACTGCTTGTTTAGATAATAAATAATCTAAACTAGCTTTATCATTATACATTATATATTTATTTAAGTGTAGTAAGAATAAGTCCTTTTTTATTTTATATTTCTTATTTTTTATATTATAAATTTTAATTAGACTTCCTATACTCTCACTGAATAAATAATTATTTAATATTTTTTTTTCTTTATTTATAAACATATTCCATTTAAACGGATGTTCTTCCCACAAGGTATATTTATATACATTAAGTGTTGTGAAATGACTAATCTTTGGAAGTATATTATACTTTATTTCATCATCATCATATGCTTTTTCTCTATCATAAACAGGGATTTCTCCATACAAGGTAACTACTTTTCCTTTGCTTTTATCCAAATCAATTCCAAAAACATCTTTTATCCTTTCTCTAAATATAGAATATTCTGGTATTTTATACCCACTATTCTTTAATGATTTTTCTATTAAAGATTGTTGCAGAAGCATATCTTCTTCTGTAGGTTGAACTATTATTCCTCCTTCTGAAATTCTTTTTAGTTTTTCTATATTTTGGTCTATATTAACATCTTTTCTACTTTGTGCATGAAACATAAGAAAATAAGTAAAGATAAATAGTATAGATAGTTTTAATTTCATAATAATTAGTACTTTTTAGTAATTTTTATAGCTTCTTTTAAATAAGGTAAATTATAATAATTATTTTGCTCAAATTGTTTTAACATAGCTTCCCCTTCTTCTTTAGATAATAAAGAATCATAAGCTCCTAATATATTACCGTCCCCCCATTCTACTGTTTCTAAATTATGATACTTCCAATACAATGGATCTATATAATTAGCAGAATAAGCTACCATTTTATACAATTCTTCATTCGTCCAACCTATATCTTCT
>NZ_JAMBJZ010000014.1:0-31160 GCF_025291155.1 Apibacter sp. | reverse complement strand
CAGGACGTTGAGTCAAAGCTCCTAAGAATTTACCGCTAACTTCATAAAATTTACGAATATCTCCCCCTGTTTTGTCCTGAATTTGGAATTCAAAACCGTTACTAATACCAAAACCTTGTAGGGTAGGGGTACCGAAGAATATAATTCGTCCTCCTTGGATAGAGGCAGTTCTCATAAAGAGTTGCTTAACTACATCATCAATTTTAATTTTTGGACGTTCTTTCCAAGGTTTTAATTTAATTAAGACTACTGCATAGTTTCCACCCGCACCACTAATAAAGCTGGTACCGTTAATCTGTGCCACATTAGATACACCATCGATTCCTTTAGCTAATTCATATACTTTACTAGCTATTTCGGTAGATTGTTCAAGAGTGGAAGCTGGCGGTAAACTTATATCACCAATAATAAATCCACTATCTTCTTGAGGTACAAAGTCCGTTGGAGTAGTTTTCATTAAATAATATAAAATTCCACAGAAAACTAAAATAATAGCAAAGGCAGACCATTTGGCTTTAGAAGTCCAAATCAATGCTTTTTTATATTTATTGGTTAAGCCTTCAAACGCAACGTTAAATCCATCTTTCAATTTTTTTACTACACCATGTTGTTTTTTATCGTCATGAGGCTTTAATAATAAAGCACACAAAGCCGGACTTAAAGTAAGCGCATTAATCGCTGAAAGTACAATGGAAACGGCTAGAGTCAATCCAAACTGTTTGTAAAATACGCCTGATGTTCCTCCGATAAAACTTACCGGTATAAACACGGCAGACATTACTAGAGTGATCGCTACAATGGCTCCGGCTATTTCATCCATAGCGTGTAAAGAGGCTTTTCTTGCATCTTTCATTCCATCTTCCAACTTAGCATGAACTGCTTCGACGACCACAATCGCGTCATCCACCACAATACCAATTGCCAAAATTAAGGCGAATAAGGTCAAGATATTAATGGTAAAACCAAATATTAATAAGAAGAAGAAAGTACCTACAATTGCCACGATAACTGATATCGCAGGAATTAAAGTAGATCGTAAATCTTGTAAGAATACTAATACCACAATGAATACTAAAACGAATGCTTCGAAAAGTGTATGAATAACTTTTTCAATAGAAGCATTAAGAAAGTCATTAGCATTCATCATATATACGTTATCAATACCCGGTGGATAAGAACTTTTCGCTTTTTCTAAGACTTGTTCCACTTCATTGATAATTTGTTGTGCATTGGATCCTGCAGTTTGAGCTATACTAATAACAACGGATGGTTTTCCGTCAATAGTAGAGGTAACTTGATAGCTTTCAGAACCTACCTCAACATTTGCTACATCTTTTAATCTTAAAACATCTCCTGTAGGTAGAGATTTCAAGACCATATTTCCAAATTGTTCAGAAGAGACTAAACGTCCTGTATACTTTAATGTATAAGTAAATGTTTGTGCACTATTTTCTCCTAATGAACCGGGAGCAGCTTCTAGATTTTGCTCAGCTAATAGAGCATTAATATCGGCAGGAGTAATACCATACGTTGACATAACGTCAGGTTTTAACCAAATACGCATAGAATATGTATTTGCACCTCTTGCTTGGGCATCACCAACTCCGGAAATTCTTTTTATCTGAGGTAAAACGTTTATATTAGCATAGTTTTGCAAAAATTTTTGATCATAATTTTTACTATTACTAACTAAACCGATAAATAAGATATTACTGCTTTGTGTTTTTTGTACAATAACTCCGTTTTTAGTTACTTCAGAAGGTAATAAACTGTTTGCACGAGCAGCTAGATTTTGTACGTTTACAGCAGCAATATCAGGATTTGCATCTTGTTTAAAATAAACTGTAATAGTTGCGCTCCCGTCATTACCTGCACTTGAAGTAATGTAGGTCATGTTTTCAACCCCATTGATTTGTTCTTCCAACGGAATAATCACACTTTTCATAACCACGTCCGCATTCGCTCCCGGATAATTTGTAGTCACCTGCACAGTAGGTGGGGCTATCTCGGGATATTGGGCAACAGGAAGTGAAACCACTCCTAATATACCCAGAATCACAATTATAATAGAAATAACTGTGGAAAGAACGGGTCTTTCTATAAATGTTTTAAGCATTGTTTTATTTCTTTTTTTGTATTATTTATAATAGTTATTATTGTTAGAAAAAAATTATAGTTGAGGTTTGATTTCCATTCCCTCTTTTAAATTTTGGATTCCATTAATAACAATTTTGTCATTTACGTTTAATCCTGAATTTACAATAAATGATTGCCCGTCAGCCAAAGGGGTCACCTTAATAGTTACTTGTTTTACTTTGTTATCCTTTTGCACAACAAAAACAAAGGTTTGACCTTGAATTTCAAATGTTGCTTTTTGAGGAATAACTATAGCATTTTCAACCGTAGTGCTGATTCGTATTGAACCTGTAGAACCACTTCTCAAAATACCTTGCGTATTGGGAAAATTAGCTCTGAAATTAGCAGCACCAGTTGCTGTATTTACAATACCGTTTATAGTTTCTATTTTACCTTTTTGGGTATATTCTGTACCATCGGCTAAGAGTAGAGTAACAGGCTCAGAGTTTCTAATTTTTTCAGATTGAGTTGCTCCTGGTGTGTTTTTAAGGAAATCCAATAATTGTTTTTCATTTAATGAAAAATAAACATATACATTGGAAGTGTTTGCTACAGTAGTTAATGTAGTTGCACTATTAACTAAACTACCTAAACGATAAGGTATAGAACCTACAATTCCGTTAACAGGACTTGTAATAACAGTATAAGATAGGTTAGTATTCGCGATAGCTAATGCTGTCTGTGCTTGATTTAAAGCTGCACGTCGAGTCTGCAATGCATATTGTGCAGATTCCAATTGATATTTACTTACAATTCCTTTTTCAACTAAAGGAGTAATTTTGTTTACATCCATTACAGCATTATCTACTTGCGCTTTTGCTGTATTAATGGCTGCTTCAGCATTCAATACATTTTGTTTGTATTGCGGGGCATCTAATGTAAATAAAACTTGTCCTTTTTTAACTACAGAACCTTCATCTACATTAATAGTTTTTATAAATCCTTCTACCATAGGTCGAATTTCGATATCTTCTTCACCTTTTATGGTTGCCGGATAATCTTTTTGCAATACAGCTGTTTGATTACTTACAACTTTTACTGGATAAGGAAGTACTTGATTTCCTGCTCCGGCTCCCATGGCAGCCATGCCTCCAGCATTTTTCTTATCCCCTCCACAAGAAACATAGACAGTGGATGTTGCAGCTACAAATAGCAAAGCTATAATTTGTATTTTTCTGAGTTTCATATTTATGATTTTTCTATATTATTATTAAGTTCATAATTTTTATAACAGGTCTGATTTATTTCTTCTGAACATGAGTCATCAAGTAAAAGAGTTAATAAATTTTCTTGAAATTGACTTTGTTGATCTTTAAGAGAGCTAAAGAATGAAGTATTAAATTCTTTAACAACTTTAGTAGCATTACTAATGACTCTTTTACCTTCTTCAGTCAATGAAATAAGCTTGGTTCTTGAATCTTTTTTATGAAATTTTCTTTTTATCCATCCTTTTTTTTGCAGAGTTCTTAATACAGTTGAAGTAGTCATAGGATCAATTCCGGTTTCATCGGAGAGATTTTTTTGAGATACTTCTGCTTGATTGGTCTCTACCCATAATATAGTAAAAAGCAGTACTAATTGACTATGAGTTAAATCTAAATGTTCAAAGTTCTTTTTAAATTCTCTTTGCCAAAAGTTGTTGACCTTCCAAAGCAAGAATCCTGTTTTCTCGCAATCCGTTATATTTAGGAGAAATGCTTTATAATTAGTTTGCATATTTTTTGTAGTTCAAAAATTGAAAGTGCAAATATAATATGTATACTTATTATAATGCAAATTAATGTGTTAAAAATTTGTAAGTTTTCATATAATATGTGTGCATATTAATTTTGGGTTACACCATCAAATACCAAGCCATAATGCATTTAACCGAAATACTTGACGGTGCAAATATATATTTATTTTAACAATTTAAATAAATTTTTAACTTAAAAATTAAAAAATTTTCAATAGATTTTTTAAATTAACTTAATTCAGGGCTTAATAGTTTTATATAAGATTAAAATTCCAATCTATTTATTATCGTTAGCCATATGTACAGTAAGTTGAGGGAAAGGAATATTAATTTTAGCATGAGTAAATTTCTCATATATATTTTCATTAAGATAGAAATATACAGGCCAATAATTTGACGATTCTACCCAAACTCTGAGTACGAAATCAATGGAACTATCATTCAATTTTAATAATCCAATAAAAGGCTCAGGAGCCTTAAGAATTGTTGAATTAGAATTGATAATTTCTTTTAAAATATCTTTTACTTCTTGAAGCGAGGTTCCATAATCAACTCCAATGGTGATGTCAATCCTTCTCTGCGGTTGCGTGGAAAAATTAAGAATGGATCCTGTGGATAGTGGGCCGTTTGGAACGTATATAGTTTTATTATCAGAGGTGGTTAAAATAGTATATAAAATACCTATGGATTGTACAACTCCTTCTTGATTTTGAGCTAGGATATGATCGCCTATTTTAATAGGTTTATTAAATAGAATCATCACTCCGCCAGCAAAATTACCTAAATTATCTTTCATGGCCATACCTATAGCCAACCCTGCAGAGGCAATCAATGCAGCAAAAGAGGTCGTTTGTATTCCCAAAATTCCTATGATGGTCATAACCAACAAAATGGTAAGTGTAATATTACATAAGCTTCCTAAAAATGATTTAACTGATGGATCAATTTTTCTTCTTTCTAAAAACTTATGAATTATTTTTTCAATCCATTTGATCAAAAATCTTCCTATATAATATACAACCAAACAGGTAATAATTTTTAATCCTAGATCGTATACTGAATCCAACAATTTATTTAGCAACTTTTCAATGCCTGTAGGATTTATAATTTCACTTGAGATAGGTGAATGAGTAATTTGATATAAATTCATATTTTTTAATTTATAAACTATTTTATTGACATAATTTAATATTCATAAACAAAAATAATACTAAAATTATGGTAATAATTTTGTGGTAAGGTAATAATTAATAATTTAATTTTGATAAATGTAAATTTTGATAGTAAACATAAATTTTATGTTAATATATTTAATTAATTGAATATAATAAATTAAGAATAGAGTTAGAAAGTTATATGTTAATTTTATTAATGTCAAATTATGAAAGCTATTATTTTATAATATTTAAAAATATATATTAAGATGTGAATGAAAAAAATTACAACACTAAGTTGCTAAGAATATAAAAATTAAAATTTTTGAAATATATAAAATTACCTAAATTTGTAAAATATTTATGGAAAGCAACAGGCAAAAGAAAATAAATCAATTATTACAAAAGGAATTAGCTGAAATTTTCAGAAAACAATCAGCTGAGATGAATAAAAATATACTTATTTCTGTAACGGAAGTAAAAGTTTCTTCAGATTTAGGTGTTGCTAAAGTTTTTTTAAGTGTTTATCCTAAGGAATATAGGGAAGCAATAATGAAGGAAGTGCAACTATTAACTTCAAAGATTCGAAGGATTTTGGGAAATAAAATAGCTAAGCAGGTAAGACAAGTTCCAGAATTAATATTTTATCTAGATATCACTTTAGATAACGTTGAGAAGATAGAGAAAGCCTTAAAAGGTAAAGATGAAAATCCTATTTTATAATTCGTGAAAAATCTATCCTGGTACATAGCATTCAGGTATTTTATATCCAAAAAAAGAACTCAAGCCGTTAGCTTTATTATGTATACTTCTTTAACGGCCATAGCAATTGCTACTTGTGCTATGTTTGTTATTCTTTCTGTCTTTAGTGGACTAGAAAGTTTTAATATTAAACTTTTCAGCGATGTAAATCCCGATTTGAGGATATTACCCGCAACCGGAAAAACTCTTCCTGATATTGATAATTTAGAAAAAAAATTATCTGCTTATTCTGACATTAAAGCTTTTTCAAAAGTAATTGAAGAAAAAGTTTATGTTGTATTTAATGAAAAAGATGAGATAGCCTATTTAAAAGGAGTAGATAAAAATTTTTTAAAAGTTGTAAAAATTGATACTTGCTTTCAGGCTGGTAAATTTCCCAATATATCTTCTGATAATCAAGCTGCTTTTGGTAATGCGCTTGCTTACAGATTAGGCGTTCCTATTAATAAAGGTTCATTGTCACTTTATATGCCAAAACCAGGTAAAAAACTAATTTCTAATACGGATGACGCATTTGAAAAAGCAGGTGTTTATATGACAGGTGTTTTTGCTTTAAATGATCAATATGAAAATTATATTTTTGTTCCGATACAAGTTTCACAGAAATTATTGAATTTACCTCCCAATAGTGCCTTTTCTATAGAGCTGAAAGTTAAAGACAATGTTAAATCTTTACAAAATAAGCTAAAAAGAGATCTTGGAAAAAAATATATTATTTTAAATAGACAAGAACAAGATGCCTCTTTTTTAAAAATGATGAAAGTAGAGCAATTGTTTATTTACTTAATTTTTATTTTAGTAATAATAATTGCAACATTTAATTTAGCCGGAGCTATTATTATTATAATTTTAGATAAAAAAAACCAATCGAAAACATTAATAGCATTAGGTTATACTATTTCCAAATTAAAAAAACTATTTTTAACCATAGGAATTATCATTACTTTATTCGGGGTAATGTTAGGGATACTATTAGGAACTTTATTAACCTGGTTACAAGCTAATTTTGCATTAGTAAAGGCTAATCCTTTTATGCCATTCCCTGTGAAATTTGATTTCTATAATTATCTTATTGTCTTAATTACTGTATTATTTATTGGATTTTTCGTATCATTTTTGTCATCAAGGAAATTAAATTTTTAAAAATTTTTTATATTTGTATAATAATTATATTAATGATCTTATATGCGTATGATAGCTCTTTTTTTCTATATTTGTATGAAATAAAATAGGGATTGAAAATATAATAATAAAAATCATTTTATTTTATAAAGTAAGCTAACTATTTTTTTAACCGTTATTTGTAATATTATGAAAAAAGTGAAAAAGGCCGTTATACCGGCTGCTGGCCTAGGTACCAGGTTTTTACCAGCTACAAAAGCATTAGCAAAAGAAATGCTTCCAATTGTAGATAAGCCTACTATACAATTTATAGTAGAAGAGGCAATAAACTCAGGTATAGAGGATATCTTAATAGTGACCGGCAAAGGTAAGCGTCCAATAGAAGATCATTTTGATTCTAATCCAGAATTAGAAGCGAACCTTAGAGAGAAGCATAAAACCGAATTATTAAAATTGGTTGAAGAAACCACAGATATAAATTTACATTTTATAAGACAATCACATCCAAGAGGATTAGGACATGCCGTATTACAAGCAAAAGCATTTGTAGGTAATGAACCTTTTGTGGTAATGCTAGGAGATGATATTATGGAAGATAAAGTTCCATTAACAAAACAATTGATTTTGGATTATGAAAAGACTTATGCTTCTACCATAGCAGTAATGAAAGTTCCTCATGAAGAAACCTCTAAATATGGGATTATTGCTCCAGAAAGAGAAATAGAAAAAGGATTATTCAATGTTCTAAATTTTGTTGAAAAACCTAAGCCGGAAAATGCTCCGAGTGATTTAGCCATTATTGGAAGATATTTATTAACGCCTGAAATATTTAATATATTGGAGAATCAAGCTCCCGGAGCCGGCGGTGAAATCCAATTGACTGATGCTATTGATACCTTAAATAAAATTCAAAGAGTCTTTGCTCGCAATTTTTGCGGAACTCGTTACGATGTTGGAGATAAATTCGGATTTTTAAAGACTAATATTCAATATGGATTAATGCATCCTCAAATTAAAAAAAGTTTGCATAATTATATAATTGAGTTAGGTAAAGAACTTGAAAAAAGTAAAAATTTGGAAAAAGAAAAAATAGTTGCAGATAGTAAGAAATAAGAAAATAAAAAATCTTTCAATCCGTTGAAAGATTTTTTTATTTAAATTTGTTACCAATTATAACCATCAAATTGAAATTCCTTTTTGTAAATAAAATACGGATTATTTATCTTTTATTTTCGATACTATTCGTATTTAAAATTCTTTCTTTACAGGAATATATTCACATAGAGCAACATAAGGTAAAAGAAAACAGTCATGATAATTGTAAGCAATGTCATAACATTTTTCATTACGGAAAATATCAAATATTTGATACCTGTGAAGACTTTAATTTTTCTTTCTTACAAAATGGCATATTGTTTAGCCTATCTAATGAGAAATATGCTTATATATTTTATAAAAATATAAGTAAATCCAACCAATTTAATAGACCACCACCTATACTTTCATAAATAAATAATGCTTATAATCCAGATTTTTAAATACAAACTAATGATCTGCGAATTTACTTTATAATAATATTTATCTTTTAGCAAATATTTTATATTATTTATTATATGGAAAAAACAATAAGAGTTTTTTTTACATGCCTTTTTTTAATATATATTAAGTCTTATGCTCAGTGTACTTTACATTTATCTGGTAAAGTGACGGATATATATACAGGCAGTTCAATAGAGAATGTTACCATTCAAATAATTTCTTCCGAAGGAGAAAAGTTAATTAAAAAAACAGATAGTATAGGGGGATATATAATCAATAATTTATGCGAGGGAAACTATACACTTATAATTTCACATAGAGAATATATCTCAAAAAAAATTGAAATAAAACTAACAACAATTAGTAATAAAGATTTTTCATTAATACGTAATGAAAAAGAGATACAACCGGTTATTGTTATAGGAAAATCTTATGTCAAAACAAGAACAACTGTTGAAAATAAATTATCAAAGAAACAAATTGATGAACTTTTCGAGACAAATTTAGGTACTGCATTGTCCTCAATAGCTGGAGTAAGTATATTAAAAACAGGAAATACTATTGCCAAACCTATCATTCATGGGCTGCATAGTAGTAGAGTTCCGATATTTAATAATGCCATAAGACAAGAAGATCAACAATGGGGAATAGAGCATGCGCCGGATATAGATATTAATATTGCAAATTCTATAACAGTAATTAAAGGTGCCGGAGCCTTGCAATATACCGGTGACGCTACTGGTGGTATTGTTTTAGTTGAACCTAAAAAATTATCAACTAAAGATACATTGATGGGAAAGATGTTAACTTCATATATTTCAAATGGTAAAGGAGGTAATATAACAGCTCAGGTGGAAAAAGGATGGAAAAATGGTTGGGCATATCGATTACAAGGCACTTATAAAAGATCTGGAGATTTATCAGCGCCTCATTACGTCATGTCAAATACAGGACATAAAGAAAACGATTTTTCAACACAAGTGGGCTATAAAAAAGGAAAATATGGGACAGATATTTTCTATAGTTATTTTGGATCTGAAACCGGAATTTTAAAAGCTGCCCACGTCGGTAACATAGAAAATCTTTTGAACGCTATTAATAATAAAAAACCTCTGGTAATTGATGATTTTACTATGAGAATAAATGCACCCAAACAAAAAATTCAGCATAATTTATTAAAGTTCGATGCTTATTATAATTTTATTCTAGGAAAGTTAAACTTGATATATGGATATCAATTCAATAATCGTAAAGAATATGATAATAGAAGAGGGGAGTGGAACGAAAAAGCTGCTCTCAACTTAGATTTAACTACACATACTATTAATTTAGATTTTGAATCAGTTGCAATTAATAAATTCAAGGCCAAAATAGGAAGTTCCTACTTGTATCAAGAAAATTTTCCTAATGCCGGAACCGGAATAAGTCCCTTAATTCCTTTTTATGAGAAGAATAAATATTCATTTTATTGGATAGAATATTTTCATGTAAATAATAATTTAGTTTTAGAAGGAGGAATTCGGTTTGACCATCAAAAGATTGATGCTTTAAAATTTTATAAAAAAAGCAGATGGAATGCATTAGGATACGATAAAAAATATTCAAATAAAATTATTAAAGATACCGGATTAAATTATTTAGTAAATCCGATTCTAAAATTTGATGGATTTGCAGCTACCCTTGGAGCAAAACTAAATTTAGGAATCAGTCATGACATTATATTAAATTATTCGTTAAGTAGCCGTGCTCCTAATCCCAGTGAATTATTTAGTGACGGATTACATCACTCTGCAGCAACTATAGAGTTAGGTGAATTAGGATTAAAAAATGAAAAATCTAACAAAATAATGTCATCTTTTATAGGAAATTTGTTTACCAATAATCTTAATTATGAATTAACATTCTTTTATAATTACATAAATGATTATATAAATTCCATTCCTATCGGCGCGGAATATACTATTAGAGGGGCGTTTCCTGTTTGGCAGTATGTGCAAACCAATGCTGAAATTTATGGAGTTGACATTATGGCAGATTATAAGTTTCTGCCACAACTAAAATTTAACACAAATTTTTCCTATTTAAGAGGTAAAGATTGTACCAATCATTCTTCTTTAATTTCAATGCCGCCGGTAAGATGGATAAATGCAATAGAATATAAAAATCGAAAATGGAAAAATTATTTTGCTAAATTAACCTCTACCTCAGTATTTAAACAAACCCATTATCCGGATACAAATTTTACTGTGGATGTTATAAAAGACGGTACTGAGGTGACAGAATTATTGGATATAAGCTCTCCGCCATCTGCATATCAGCTTTTTGACTTTAATACAGGTTTTTCTCTTGACGTTTCCCCAGTAAATCAATTAGATATATCTTTTGGAATAAAGAATATTTTAGATACGACCTACAGAGACTATATGAATCGATTACGGTATTTTACTGATGAAGTGGGCAGAAGCTATACTATAAAAATACAATATAACTTTTAAAAATTATAATATAAAAGCAAATATATGAAAATTAAAAATTTCACCTTTTTGGTAGTTTTAACATTAATTTTAACCACAATTTTATCGTGTTCATCTAATGATAGAGATGATATTCTAAATTCCATTCCGGAACATGACCATGATGAAATCTCTAAGATAGTATTACGATTTAGAAATAGTGATGATCCGAACTTGATTCGAGAATTTAAATATGAAGTTCCTGATGGGAATACGGAATTCCCAATAACGGATATAAATTTACCTAGAGGAACCTATGAAGCGGAAATAAAATTTTATACCATACATAAAAATCATGAGCATGATGTTACTGATGAGATTTTTATTGATGATGCAGACGATCATTTTGTTTTATACCAGAAAGTAAACTCAAAAGGGCTCAATATTACTTATGCTGATAGTGATAAAATTGATAGATTAGGACAGAAGTTAGGTTATTATACAATCTGGGAAGTAGGAGAGGAAGCAATTTCTAAAATCTACATTTATCTATTACATCAACCGGCAAAAAAAGATCCGAATGTGTCATCTGCAGCATTATTAGGTGGAGAAATTGATTTAGAAGCTCATTTTAATTTAGAAACTCAAAAAAAACAATAAAAAAAATTTTTATACTACAATAAATTTCATACAACTTTTGTTAATAATATAAAAAAATTATAACTGAATTTCATTTATATATTTATTGGTTTATATTTATCACAAAATATAATAGCAAAAGTTGTATGAAATATAATTGTTACTTATTATCCGTTGCAATTTTAATAATCTGTAAAAGTAATGCACAAATTAACGCATGTTGGAAGGTAATATCAGTAAAAAATTACTATAGTTTAGGAATACAAAAAGATGGTACGTTATGGGGATGGGGAAGAAATGATAAAAAACAATTAGGAGACGGATCTGATAAAAATAAGTCTTTTCCATCAGAAGTAGATGTCTCAAAAAATTGGAAAATAATTTGTTCCGGATATAATTATAGTATCGGGATTAAAAATGATAAATCCATGTGGATATGGGGTCATAATGTTAATGGACATTTAAATATTGGTAAGGGGTATACAGAAGCATATCCTACTCAGATTGACCGTTCAAAGTGGAAAAGCGTTTCTGTAGGACAATTTCATTCATTGGCTATTAAAGACAATGGAACTCTATGGGCATGGGGAAGTAATGAAGAAGGACAGTTAGGAGATGGAACTACTGATGATCGTATAAAACCGGTAAAAATTGGAAATGCCAAATGGAAATTAGTTACCGCAGGTTTTAATTTTAGTCTTGGAATACAAGAAGACGGAACGTTGTGGGGATGGGGAAATAATGAAGATGGACAATTAGGTACAGATAGATTTATATATTCTACTATACCCATGCCTATTGGATATAGTAGGTGGAAATATTTAAGTACCGGATTTGACTTTAGCTTAGGAATACAGGAAGATGGAACTCTTTGGGCGTGGGGATATAATGAATTCGGACAATTAGGAGATCAATCTAATAGAGATAAAGATTTTCCTGTACGTATAGGGCATTCAAAATGGAAAATGATTAGTGCCGGTGAATATTATTCTTTAGGAATACAGGAAGATGGAACACTTTGGGGCTGGGGAAAAAATAATAACGGACAAGTTGGAGACGGGACACAGGAGAACAAAAATTATCCTGTTTTATTAGATTATTCAAAATGGGAATCGGTTTCTGCTGGTTATGAGCATAGTTTAGGTATACGTGAAGACGGGAGCTTATGGGGATGGGGTAGAAATGATTTTGGAGAGTTAGGATTGGGAATCGACTTTAGTAGAAATATCCCAACACAGATATCCTCATGCAATTAATATTAGTAGTTAATAATGATCTCTTACATATTCGAGAACTTTTTGAATTTGATTTTTTAGATCCTTGAAAGAATGTTGAAAATTATTGTTCATAAAACTAAAAATCAATACTTTTCCAGAATTTGTTTTTAAATAGCCACTTAAATTATACACTCCCCTCATTGAACCGGTTTTTGCAAAGATGTATGGATTTTTAGACTTAAAATTATTTTTTAATGTACCATTAATACCATTTGTAGGAAATAGATTAATCAATCTTTCATAAGGAAGCTCATTATATAATTTATCCAAAACAAACACAAAATCCATAGGGGTAAAATTATTATATCTAGAAAGACCGGAACCATCAACCCATTTGGGAGTCTGAGGTAAATTATTCAAATAGGTGGAGAGCATATGATTAATGGAGTTTTTACTACTTAACATATTTGTAATGGAGAGACTGCTCATCAGTAAAATTTGCTCAGCAATAAAGTTATCGCTAACAAGCATCATTCTTTTATATAAACTGTCTGATGGAATACTATAGAGAAAATTAATTTTTTCATTCGGCATTTTTTTGCAAAAGAAGATAGGCTTTTCAATTTCAATCTCCAATAATTTTTTTACAAGTGTATCAGATGTTATAAATGGAACTTCTATTTTCTTAGAATTGTAATAATAGAATTCATTTTTTCTTAATTCTCTGGGAAATTCTTTTTTTTGTTTTTTTACCAAATTCATAAAATAATTCGGATAAACTGAATTGTTCTCATTTATGGTTACAGTATTGCCATAAATAGGAAAAACCGTCCTTTCAGGAGAAAAATATTCAGAATAATCTTCCCAAGCCCACCCCGGTCCGTATAAGTGATCATCAAAGTCAGCTGAACAGAAAGCTATCTTTTCAGCTTTTTCCTTTAAAAAATTTAGGACTTTACATTCTTTAAAATAAGATTCTAATAAAGTAGGATCGCCTGTACCGGAAATATATAAAGTATCATTTCTTGAAATATAACGTAAAGAAGGAATGGAATCTTGAATCATTTTTAAACCGGTATATAATGTTAAAATTTTTACATTGGAAGCAGGTATAAAATATTTGTTTCCATTATAATTATAGAGTTCTTTTTTTTCAATAGGATCATACAGATAAAAACCTGTCCAATGATTAAGATAAAATTCGGACTCAAAATGATTATCCAAATATATATTTTGTGAATATATTTGATTCACAATGAAAAAATAAAAAATTATAAGTAATTTTTTTTTCATATTATTATAGTAATAATTTCTAAAATTTATAAATTACTATACAGTAATTATAATTAAATATTTTTTATGTATTTCTTTAGTATGAATCAAAATTACAAATTACCATATAATGAACAAAGGAGCTTTATTAATTTATAAGCTTTATTAACAATAAAAAGATGAATATAGAACAACTAAGAGAATATTGCTTACAATTTCCTGCAAGTGAAGAATGTTTTCCTTTTGATGATAAAACTTTAGTTTTTAAGGTAAAAGGTAAGATGTTTGCATTAACGTATTTATATAAATCAGAGTTAAAAGTGAATTTAAAATTTTCAGAAGATTATTGTTTGAAATTGAGAGAGGAATATTCAGAGATTGAACCAGGTTTTCATATGCATAAAAAATATTGGAATACGGTTAATCTTACTGGAAATTTATCTGATGATTTTATAAAAAATCTTATAAAAGTTTCTTATAAAGAAGTAGTTAATAAATTGACAAACAAACAAAGATCTGAGTTGCAAAATTTTGGTAACTAAAAAATCTTATTATATCTTAGCATAATGATAATTACAAATTATATATCATCAGATGTATTAATTCTATATGAAAATGATACCATTGCGAGAGCTGAGCAATTGATGATTGATTTGGGAGTTAGTCATTATCCTGTTATAAATAAAGGAAGAGTAATAGGTAATATAGGTTTGAATATTGTCAGAGATCTTAAAAAGACAGATATTTTAAAAGATCATCTATTAGATTTAGAACAATTTTATTTGTTTGATAATGCTATACTTTTTGATTCTTTGCATGTATTTAGCGAAAATGAGACCAACTTAATACCGATTATATCCTTTAAAGAAGAATTTTTAGGTGTTGTTCTTGAAGAAACCGTGATTGAAGAATTGGCTTCATTTCAGTTTACCACAGAATATGGTGTGTATATGATTATCTCAACACCTATAAAAAAATACTCAACAAGTGAAATAGCTAATATTGTTGAAAGCAATAATGGAAGAATTTTAGGATTGTTATTAGTAAATACGGATGAAGACTCAACACAAATAGTATTAAAATTAAGCGCAGAAAATATCAGTTCCATAGGGGATACTTTCGAAAGATTCGGATATCAGATTTCTAACAAATACTTTGAAGATTCTAAACAAGAACTTTTAAAAGAGAGGTTTGATCAACTGCAAAAATTTATGGAAGTTTAAAAAGTCTAAATTAATGATAGTAGGTGTATATGGAAAAGTAGTTCACCAAGAAGATTATGAACTATATACTGCATTTTTTCGACAATTAGAAGAAAGGCAAATAATTGTTTATGTATATGAAAGTTTCTTAAGCGAATTAAAAGAAGTGCTAGGCTTAAAAAATTTAAACTTCATTTCATTCACTAAAAAAAAGGGTCTTCCTAAAGAGACTAAATTATTATTTACTTTTGGAGGAGATGGAACTATATTATCCACAGTAGCTTATATAAAAGATTCAAATATACCGATTGTAGGCATTAATACTGGTAGATTAGGTTTTTTAGCAACTTTTCAAAAAAATGAGTTTCTAAAAGAATTGCCACGGATATTGGAGAATAATTGCGGAATAAGCGAACGATCCGTATTAGAAGTGAAAAGTACTTTTCATACATTCTTACCCTATGCTATAAATGAAGCAGCAGTGATGCGGAAGAATACTACATCAATGATAACCATTGATGCTTACGTAAATGATGTATTTCTAAATACTTTTTGGGCTGATGGATTAATAATTTCAACACCAACCGGTTCTACAGGTTACTCTTTAAGTTGTGGAGGGCCTATTATATATCCTAAAGCTGACATATTTGTAATAACTCCTATATGTCCACATAATTTAAACGTACGTCCTTTAATATTAAAAGATGATGTGGAAATTAGACTAAAGGTACATAGCCGATCTGACAAATATTCTTTATGCTTAGATTCCAGATACAATACAGTAGGAATAGAAGATGAAATAGTAATTAAAAAAGCTCCATTTACTATTAAGATTGTTAAGTATAAGAATTATTCATATTTTGAAAATCTTAGAGAAAAATTGAAATGGGGAAACGATTCCAGAAATTAGTTATTTTTCCAATTTGCAATATTATATAAAGTATTTTGTTTATAACTTCTTAATATCTTTTAACAAACTCTTTAATCTTATTATTGAATAATATTTAATTTTAATAACTGGATTGAGAACTATAGTTTTAAGTTCAATTATTTGATAATAAGCTAACTAATATAATCATAAGAATATAAAATTTGAACATAAGACATCGTAACCTCTAAAAAGAAAAAATGGTACCGATTCTTATGAAGGATTTTCTATCTTTTAAAATTAAGTAAATAAAAAATAACAATAAGATAAAAAAATTAAGGATTATGTCAATATTTGATAGAAGAATTAATTACAAACCTTTTGAATACCCTGAAATTTTACAATTTACAGAAGCAATTAATCATGCCTATTGGGTTCATTCAGAAGTAGATTTTACTGCCGATATTCAAGATTTTCATTCACATTTAGAAGATAGAGAAAGAAATTCCATTAAAAATAGCTTATTAGCTATTGCACAGATTGAAGTAGCTGTTAAAAGTTTTTGGGGAAATATTTATCAACATTTTCCAAAACCGGAATTTAACGGATTAGGGAGTACATTTGCTGAATGTGAATTCAGACATTCGGAAGCCTATTCGAGATTATTAGAAGTTTTAGGATATAATAATGAATTTGAAAAATTATTAGAAATACCTGTTATAAGAGAAAGAGTTGAATATTTAGACAATGCTTTAAAATATGCTAAATCTGATGACCGCAAAAAATATGTAGTTTCTCTTATTCTATTTACCATTCTCATTGAAAACGTTTCTTTGTTCAGTCAATTTGCTATTATCTTATCTTTTACGCGTTTTAAGGGACTTATGAAGAATGTAAGCAACATAATTGGCTGGACTTCTGTAGATGAACAAATCCATGCTAATGCTGGAATATATCTCGTTAATAAAATTAAAGAAGAATATCCCGACTTCTTCGATGAAGATACAATAAATCATATCTTGGATACAGTTAAAAAATCTATCATTATTGAAGGAAATATTCTCGATTGGATATTCGAAAAAGGAGAATTAAATACCATTGAAAAAGAAAATCTTATAAATTTTATGAAATTTAGGGTTGATGAAAGCTTACAACAAATCGGTATGGATAGGCTATATAATATAACCTCGGAACAATATAGGCCTATGGCTTGGTTTGAAGAAGAAGTTTTTGCAAATAGCCTAGACGACTTTTTTGCTAAAAGACCTACAGAATATACAAAATACGATAAAAGTATAACTGAAAACGATTTATTTTAAATGGGAGATTTTTATTTAATTAAGGCAAACTTTTTATATCTTGATTTTACGTCAACTATTGAAAAAGAAATTGCTACCAATCTTATAGATAAGGACCGTCATGTATTGGTGCTAGAAGAATTGGAAAAAATATTATTCAGTTATCTTACAGATTTTACTTTATCTGAAATATATGAAATGCCTTTTATTGATGAAGATGGAAAAGATAATGGGTATCTTTTAAGAAGGTTAGCAATAAATAAAGTGACTGGGCTGAAAGGAAAATTAGAATTAATGGTTAAAAGATTAGATTAGATAAAATTATGAGTGAAAAACTTTGGTGGAAAAATTCTGAAAGTGAACAGATATTAAATAGAGGATATCTTCTAAAGGGTGAGACGGTGGAAGGAGCTATCGATCGAATAACTTCAGCCGCCGCTCAAAGATTATATAAACCGGAGCTCAAAGAGGCTTTTCAAGAAATGATTGAAAGGGGATGGATGAGCTTAAGTTCTCCTATATGGGCTAATATGGGAACGGAAAGAGGATTGCCTATATCTTGTTTCAATGTTCACATTCCTGATAGCATAGAAGGAATTACTCATAAATTAGGCGAAGTTATTATGCAAACCAAAATTGGAGGAGGAACTTCCGGTTATTTTGGTGCCTTAAGAGAAAGAGGTTCAGCTGTTTCCGACAACGGAAAAAGTAGTGGTGCAGTAAGTTTCATGAAATTATTCGATACCGCTATGGATACGATTTCTCAGGGAGGGGTAAGAAGAGGTGCTTTTGCTGCCTATCTGGATATTGATCATCCGGATATTGAAGAATTTTTATCTATTAGAGATATTGGAAATCCAATACAAAATCTATTTTTCGGTATTTGTGTTCCTGATTATTGGATGCAGGAAATGATTGATGGAGATATTGATAAAAGAAAAATATGGGCGAAAGTTTTAGAAAGTCGTCAACAAAAAGGATTACCCTATATATTTTTTACTGATAATATAAATAAAAATAAACCACAGGTATATAAAGATAAAGGAATGATTATTCATGCTTCAAATCTTTGTTCTGAAATCATGCTTCCTTCTACAGAAGAAGAGTCATTTATCTGTTGTTTATCTTCCATGAATTTAGAATTATATGACGAATGGAAAGATACTGAGGCCGTAAAATTAGCAGTATTTTTCTTGGATGCTGTTTTGCAGGAATTTATCGTAAAAACCGAAGGAAATTATTATCTTTCTTCGGCTAATAAATTCGCTAAAAAACATCGTGCTTTAGGTTTAGGTGTTCTAGGATGGCATTCTTACTTACAGAAAAATATGATTCCTTTTGAAGGAATGGTAGCAAAACAAAAGACAGTTGAAATTTTCAAATATTTACAAGATAAATCTAATAAAGCAAGTGAAGACTTGGCTAGGATTTATGGAGAGCCTGAATTATTGAAAGGATACGGAAGAAGAAACTCTACGCTACTGGCTATTGCTCCAACCACCTCATCTTCGGCAATTTTAGGACAAACATCACCAGGTATAGAACCATTTAGTTCCAACTACTATAAAGCAGGCCTTTCTAAAGGTAACTTTATGCGTAAGAATAAGTATTTGGATATGTTGCTTACTGAAAAAAACATTAATAATGAGGATACATGGAGAAGTATTATGCTCAATGGCGGAAGTGTTCAACATTTAAAAGAGCTGACCTATGAAGAAAAACAAGTTTTTAAAACCTTTAAAGAAATTAGTCAGTTGGAAATTGTACAACAAGCATCAATAAGACAAAAATATGTTGATCAATCACAATCATTAAATTTAAATATACCTGCTGAGCTTCCAGTGAAAGAAGTCAATCGTTTATTAATTGAGGCTTGGAAATTAGGTATTAAAACATTGTACTATCAAAGAAGTCAAAGTGTAGCCAAAGAGTTAGTGCTAAACTTAGTTAATTGCAGCAGTTGTGAATCATAAATAATATTATTTTCTATCATTTATTTTGAAAGACTACTAAAAAGTGTAGTCTTTTTTATTTTAAAAAGGATGCATATTGAATTTATATTTCATGAATAACTTATCTTTGTATTGAATGATCTTATTTTAATAATAGGCTTAAACATACTAATGAAAGATTTTTATAAAATATTGGAAATTGATTCATCAGCCTCATTAAACGAAATAAAAAAATCTTACAGAAGATTAGCTTTACAATTTCATCCTGATAGAAATTTTGATAATAAACTAAATGAAAAAAAAATTATCGATATTATAGAAGCCTACAAAACTTTATCCAATGAAAAATTGCGTAAAAAATATGATTTAATATACAGAAACAAAATTATATCAACTCAACCAATAACTCCTTATGTTTTCTTGAAAAAAATTCAGGATATACGTAAATTTATTTATGATAAAGGTGCTAACAAAGTAAGTAAAAATGCTTTATATAATTGTTTGGAAAAACTTTTGTCCGATAAAAATATTAAATTTTTACATTTAAATGGTACTCATAATATTTTAAAGCAAATAATAGTGGAGGTTTCAAGATATATAAATTTTTTACAAGATATAGATAAAGATAAAATTATCATCAAACTCTATAAATTAACTGGAGGAAATGATGAAATGATAATATTAGTTAAAGAGACGATCAAACAAAATGAAAATAAATATAATTTTATAAATAGTATAATTTCAAAATTAACTTATAAATTAAAGAAAATGTTTAATTACTTATATAAATTTAGAATTCCTATTTAAACTTTGTATTTTAGCTTGTAAATTGGGATTTTTAATTAACTGATTAGTAAATAAACAAAAATAATTCTTAACTACTTTAAATGATAATGAATATAAAAATGCGAAAGGTATTTTGTATAATAATATTATTACTTACAATAGGTAGTAATACATTTTTTTCACAAAATAAAAGTAATAGTCAATCAACCTCATCCAATCAAAAGAAAAAAAGTTTAATTTTTGGACCTAAATCTGCAGGAAAAATTAAAGATTTATTTTTTACAAATAAAGGATTTAAATTGCCGGGGAAAATTTTGTCAATAAATTCAATAGCGACCTATACAGAAGTAAATTCAATAGAAGGTTCGGGAAATGTATATTTCTGGGATTTCACTAATAGTTTCCAGATAAGTGCTATATCTGAAGGGGAAGGCGAGAGGGGGAATAATGATAAAATTTCCTTAGTAAGTTTCAATTATGGAGGAATAGGCTCAATTGAATTAGCTAATACGATCATTTTAAATAAATCTACTTTAAATTCAATTGAGAAACAATATCCTAAACGTTTAATAAAATTTAACAATTCAAATTTACCTACCTATAAAATTAAGGATGGTAAAATATTTGCTACTTTTTATTTCAATGAAAAAAATATTTTAATTAGCTTATCAATTTCTGATTATGATTTAGAATTCTAAAATTTGCCATTTTAGGCATTAAAATTTAAGCAGATTATGATTTTTTAAGAAAATAATATTTTATTCTTTAATCAAAAATTCTTCTTGGTAATATTTATTTGATTTATCAAGATAATATAGTTTATTCCCCGAAATTCTAAATCGAAATCCGTACTTATCAAGGATAAGTATACAATTATTTTTATCATAACTATAGTTGCCTTTTTCATTAATAACAGGTTCTTTATCTTCTTCAGCAAAAAGTTGGATTTTTAAAGCATAACTTGAATTTCCATATAAGGTCAATTCAACGAAATCACAATCATCGCAGGATATTTGACCTTTATAAGTGCCCGTAATAGATTTTGGAATTTCAGATATATGGTTGATTTCTGAATTTTGATATATATTTTTCTTTTTATCGCAGCTTATAAAAATAATGTTAAAGAAAAATAATATTACATATTTATAAATAGAATAGTTATTCATAGAATAAAAATAATTTTATATTATTTATATTAAATAAATACTAAAACTTTGTATTAAGGTCAAATTTTTCCAAATAATCAGAAACCTTTTTAGCAAAAGCCCCCCCAAGAGCTCCATCTATAACTCTGTGGTCATAGGTATGGGAAATGATCATCATATTTCGAATTCCGATCATGTCACCCTGTGGAGTTTCAATAACTGCCGGTTTTTTTACAATTGAACCTACTGCCATAATCGCTACTTGAGGTTGATTAATAATGGGAGTTCCGGCAATATTTCCAAAACTACCTATGTTACTTAATGTATAAGTTCCTCCTTTAGTATCTTCAGGTTTTAATTGATTGTTTCTAGCACGAACTGCTAAATCGTTTATAGATCTAGCTAATCCTGACAAACTAAGTTGGTCGGCATTTTTAATTACAGGTACTATTAAATTTCCATTAGGTACAGCGGTTGCAATACCGATATTAATATTTTTCCTTTTTATAATAGTATTTCCGTCAACAGAAATGTTAATTAATGGAAAATCTTTTAAAGCTTTAACTATTGCCTGTATAAACATAGGCATAAAAGTTAATTTTACCCCCTCACGTTGTAAGAAGGTATCTTTATTTTTATTTCTCCATAGTACTAAATTTGTGACATCGCATTCAACAAAAGAGGTAACATGAGCAGATATTTGTCTGCTTTGAAGCATATTTTTGGAAATTAGCTTACGCATTCTATCCATTTCAATAATCTCATCCGAATCAGATATGAATGAGGAGGTAGATAAGAATGAGGAATCAAGTGCTTCACTTGTTTTTTCTATAGCTGTTTGGGTATTTTTATCTTTTAAATAAGAAAGTAAATCTTCTTTAGTAATTCTTCCATTCAACCCTGTACCCTGTATTTTTTCAATTTCCGATAGTGATATATTTTCCTTTTTACAAATTGAACGAATCAAAGGAGAATAAAATCTATCTTGTGTTGAGCTAATAGGTCGCAAATTCGAGGTAGAGAGTAGAGGTTTTACCAGTTCTTCAGTGATTATTTCATCAGTAAATGAAGTAGTAATTGTTAAATCGTTATCTTTTTGTAAGGATAATTCAGATTTAAAAGATGTTGAACTTTTATCGATATTATCAATTTCTAATATTGCAAAAGCTTCTCCTATTTTACAAATATCATTTACTTCTTTAAGTTTTTTTAGTAATTTTCCTGAAATGGAGGAGGGCACATCCGAATCGACCTTATCAGTAGCGATTCCAACAATTGTTTCATCTTCTTCTATATAATCTCCTTCATTTTTTACCCATTCGGTAATAGTAGCTTCCATTATACCTTCTCCCATAGGAGGTAATATAAGTTTATATTCAGCCATAGTTAATAATTAGAAAGACAAAACTAGGAAAAAAATATGGAACGACTTCAAAATTTCTATATCATACTAATAAAATGTTAAAATAAAATAAAATTTTTAATAAAATTTTTTTTAAAAAATATAAATTTGTTTATCTAATCATTAGTTCATATATATGTTAATTATGAATTATAAGTTAAGTATAAAACAGTTATTATTTAGACTATTATATTTGATAATTTGTTATCAAATATGTAGAATAATATTCTATCTATTCAACAAAAATTATTTTAAAGACATAAATGTAACTGAATTTATTGGTGGGATACGATTCGATTTGTCAGCTATATTTTTTAGTAATATAGTAGTTATCATATTAAGTACGATGCCTGGAAGTTTTAAGTATAATAAAAATTATCAAAAAATAATTAAAATATTATTCTTTGCAATAAATGCCCTTTGTTTAGGTGTGAATATAATTGATATAAAATATTATATATTTACAAATAAGAGAAGTACATATGCTTTAATTACAGCTTCAGGAATGGAAGGAGACATTCTAAGATTAATTCCTGTCTATTTGTTAGAATATTGGTATATGTTTTTAGGTTATATTTTAGCAATGTATATGTTTTGGAAATGCATACCAGAAATAACATTTAAAGAAAAGAAAAAGCTGGGTATTAAAGATCTTACTATAAGTTCACTCTTTTTTTTAATTTTTGTAGGATTAATTGTAATAGGTGGAAGAGGAGGATTACAAAGAGCTCCAATAAAGACCGTGGATGCTATAAATTATGCAAATTATCCACAGAATACCGCAGTTGTTTTAAACACTGCTTATACAATTCTAAAAACAATTTCTAAAAGGGATAATTTAGATAAAAAAAATTATTTTACTTCTCAAATGGTTAATAAAATTTATCAGCCTATCATTGATATAAAAAATGAAAATAATTTAAAAAAGAAGAATTTAGTAATTATTATTCTGGAAAGTTTCGGAAAAGAAAATATATATAAAAAATTTGGAGATAAGCAATTGACTCCCTTTTTAGATTCATTGCTTACACAAGGCAGATACTACACCAATGCATTTGCAAATGGCTTAAAATCTATAGATGCAGTACCTTCAGTAATCACTTCAATTCCTTGTTTAATGGAAGTATCATATATATCTTCACCTTATTGTTTTAATAAGGTAGATGGATTTAATACCATCTTAAAAAAGCAAGGGTATAATACTTCTTTTTTTCATGGAGCATTTAACGGAAGTCAGAATTTTAATGAATTTGCCCGAATATCAGGGTATGATAGCTATTATGGTAGAAATGAATATAAAGGAAATGAAGGATATGACGGAGTTTGGGGAATTTTTGATGAAGAATTTTTACAATTTGCAATCCAAAATTTTAACACATTTAAACAGCCGTTTTTTTCAACAATTTTTACGATATCTTCACATTCTCCCTATACTATTCCTAAAAAATATGAAAATAAATTTCCAAAAGGAGATAGAGAAATTCATGAAAGTATAGCTTATGCAGATTTTGCTTTAAGAAAATTTTTTCAAACCGCTAAAAAGCAACCATGGTATTCAAATACTGTATTTGTACTAACACCCGATCATACAAGTAGAGGAGGACAAAAAGGCGAATACTTTTCGACTGAAATAGGTAATTATTCAATTCCAATATTGTTATTTGATCCTTCAAATCCAAATTTAAAAGGCACAGAAGATAAATTACTAGGACAAATTGATATATTTCCTGAAGTTTTAACTTATCTCGGCTACACTGGAAAAGTTTTTTCTTTCGGAAATGCCGTTGAAAATAAGGATAGGATAGTAGCAAATTACAATGAAGGAATTTATAGATTTTTAATCAATCAATATTATATAGTTTTTGATGGTAAAAAAATAGTAAGTGTATATGATTACAAAAAAGACAGCTTGTTAAAAAATAAAATTTCAATTTATCCTGAAGAACAATTTCAAATTAAAATAAAATCATATATTCAACAATATAATAATAGGTTAATAGATAACAAACTATCATTATAAATTCATATAATTAAATCGATTACAAAACCTTCATGATTTCTTACATTAAATACCATATTATTATCAAATAGTAAATATTGTCCTTTAATACCTTTGAGAATTCCATCAAATTCGAATGTCTTTTTGAGATTTATAGAATTAATCTTTGAAGGATAAGCAATAACAGGATATTGAAAATTAAAAATTTCATTATCATCAGATATAAAATTTATTAAATTTTCCGGTATGTATTCAATAAGTCGATTTTTAATCGAAGATAAATCTATATATGGGGTTAGTTCACTCAACATTTTTCTAAAATTAGTTTTATCTGAGATATGATTTTTTAGTATGGATTCAATTACTCCAGCTTCATATCTATTGTCTGTTTCCGCTAATTTTATAGCATATTCTGCTCCTTGATCAATCCATCGAATTGGGATTTGTGATTTTCTAGTTACTCCCACTTTCACCCCTCCAGAATTCGCTAAATATACTATATGAGGTTGAAGTTGCGCATTGGATTCGACTATTAAATCTCGATCTTTTATACCAAGATGAGCTTTAGATAATTCTGGTCTAATTATCCATTCTCCTGCATAAGGAGAAGTGAAATAGCAATTTTTACAATATCCCATGGCAAATATTTCTTTATCAAGTCCACATCCTAGGCATTCATAATGATCGAATCGTATTTTAATTTTTTTATCTAAAAGTTGGTTTAAAATAATTATTTCTTGATTAAAATTTAAATAGTATTGAATCGGAGAATCATATTCAGTAATCATTTTTGTAAGTAGCCCAGAGAAATGCATAAGAAATATATTTATAACTGTTTGATAAAAAATGAATTATTGGTACTTGCAAATATAGAAATATGTAATTATTTAATAGTACATAGTTCAGTTTATTTTAAAGATTATAGATGAAAAATTATGAATTTATTCGTTATTTATAATTTTTAATATAAACTTTATAAATTTATATTAACAAAACAAAAGATTCTTACATTTTAAAAATAATTCAAAAAAATATTTAGTATGAAAGGTTTTTTTATATCTTTACCTAATTATTTATAATGATCACAAAAGTTAGTTAATTGTGTACAATACATACTTAAATATTATGAATAAAAGGTTATTAGATTTTTATTTAATTTTCTTAGGATTATTTCCATTTTTTCTCATGACAAGTTGTGGAACTTCTAAAAAAACAGTAGCGGAAAATAGGGAAATAGAGATAAATGTAAATAACAATGAAAATGATAATATAGCTGAAATTAAAAAAATAGTGAAAGTTGATGAAAAAACTGCAACTAAAAACCCTAAAGGAAAATTAGATAGGATAATGGTTTATTTGGGAGATGAAAGTGTTGAAAAATGGCAATTAGTTAAATTTAATTCTCAAAATGCCTCAGAATTTTATGAAAATTTACCTATGATGAGATTTGATGAACCCTGGAAACAGATTTATGGAACTACGGGTTGCAACAAATTTACAGCTTATTATACTAAAGAGAATTCTTTTTTTGACTTAACTAGATTATCATTCACTGAATTACCTTGTAATCAAGATGAAAAACAGTTTCTTAATGCATTACAGAATGCGGATGAAATTAGAGAGGGAGATTCTATTTTATCTTTTCATACCGGTGGCCAGGAAACTTTAGTTTTTGAAAAATATTAAATATAGAATAATCATAAATGATGAGCTTTATGTTTTTGCGTGAATCTTTTATACTTATATAATTTCCTCTTTATATATTGAAACATCTATTGTTCTCCGATTAATACGAGTTAATACTTCTTTTAAATTTTTATAATTTCTATATATAAAATTTACATCGTTAATCATTAAGTTATTAGTACTTAAAATATATCCGCATAATACTTGATTTTTAATTTCAAATTTTAACTTTATCGGAAATTTAAATTCGTTTTTTATTTTTAAATCTTTGCTTCCAAATATAACTTCTGCATCGGCACCTAATGGATAGATTTGTATACTATTATCAAAAATATAATTACTATGGTGATGTCTTTCCATAATAGTTAAACCACTTATTAATGATAAATAATAAATAATACTTGAAAATAGCTCATATTCATTATTTCTAGCAGAACTATATTCTATCGAAGGTTTTCCAATAACTTTCCAAAAAGAGAATATTTGCTTAGGTTTAATCACAACATTATTAATTAATTTTTGAATTTTAAAAATAGTTTCCAATGCAATACCTTGAGAGGGAAATTTATTATTAAGAATAGTATATTCTAAAAATGTCTCATGAGGATATATACATGGATCATTATTTAGTTGTTTGGCATAAGAATTAAAAGAAAAATGTTTTAATAATTTTTTTAATTTATGCATTTGGTCTTAAATTATTATATATAATATTGATTAAATTTAACAAAAAATAATATATTGAAGACTTATATTTGAATTAATTTTACACAAGTTAAGATTTATGAAAAACATTTCTACTTCGAAAATTTTTATACTTTGTCCTGCAAATAATTCTACAGGTGGGCCGGAAGCTCTACATCAATTAAGTCATAAATTAAGGACAAAATTAAATTTAGATGCTAAAATGTATTATATACAAAAAAAATCTAACATAGATCCTAAGCCGAAAGTATATAATATATATGATACGTTAGAAATAGATACCATTGAAGACCACTCAGATAATATAATTATAATACCGGAATCTCTTACCAATTATATTTATAAATTCTATAAAAGTAAAAAGATTATATGGTGGTTGAGTGTTGATTTCTATTCTATTTGCATGAAAAATAGGCATAGAGGATTAAAGTTTTATTTATCAAAATATATAAAAGGCAAAAAAGAGGATAAAGAATATTATTTTGAAAATCTTCCGAATGTATATCATTGGGCTCAATCGTATCGATCTTATTTATTTCTATTGAAGAATAAAGTACCTGTAAATAAGATATCATTTATCTGTGATTATGTCAATCCTCTTTTTTTTAAGATAAGTAGTAAAGAGAATAGTACAGAATACAAAGAAAATATTATTATTTATAATCCTAAAAAGAATAAAAAGGAAATACGTAAAATAATAAATAAAAGCTCACAATTTAAATGGATAGCCATAAAAAATATGACTCCGATGGAAGTCGTAGAGACCATGAATAAAGCAAAAATTTACGTTGATTTTGGATATAATCCAGGTAGAGATAAAATGTTGAGAGAATCTTCAGTCATGAATTGTATAATAATATCCGGTAAGGGAGGATCTTCGTTATATCAAAAGGATTTAAATATTCCAGAGGAGTATAAATTTGAATTTATCAAAGAAAATTATTCTAAAATTATTTCTAAAATAGAGCAATCTATTGAAAATTATGAAAAATATATTATAGATTTTGTTGAATATAGAAAAGAAGTTTTGGAGGAAGAAACGCAATTTGAAAATCTGTTAAAAGTTATTTTTTCAAAATAAAAAAAGTTAAAATGATATCAGTTATAATACCTATTTACAATGTAGAAAAATATCTTGGAAAATGTTTAGATTCCATAATAAAACAAACCTATACCAATTTAGAAATATTATTAATTAATGATGGGTCTACTGATTCAAGTGGGACTATTTGTGATGAATATGCTAAAAAAGATTTAAGAATCAGGGTTATTCATCAAATCAATAAAGGTTTATCTGTGGCTAGAAATAAAGGTTTGGATGAAGCTAAAGGTGATTATATCGGATTTATAGATCCTGATGATATAATATCTCCTGAATTTTACAAAATACTACATAAAAATTTAGTTGAAACCGATAGCGATATTTCTTTATGTAATTTTCATAGTTTTACCGATATTAAAGAAATAAATGTAAATGTAAATAAAAATTATTTTAAAAGTATAACCTATAATGGGGCTGATTTTATTGAAAGTTTTAGATATAAGAATGATACGGTTCGTTATGTAGTCGTATGGAATAAACTTTACAAAAAAAAAATATGGGATAATTTACGATTTCCGGTTGATGTTAGAATAAGTGAAGATGAGTATGTTTGGTATAAATGTTTTTACAAGTCAAATAGGATAATTGAAATTGATCTAATGCTTTATTATTATTTTAAAAGAGATGATAGCATAACCAATAGAGTATATCAAGAATATTCATTTAAGAAAGAGATTTCTTATATTGAAGCATTAAAAGATAGAATTTATTTTTGTGAAAATAATAATTTAACTAAATTTTTAAATAATACTCGAATTTATAGAAATAAATTACTTAGAAAAATATATATAACAACGCCTCAAAATAAAGTTCCGGAATATATCAAAACAGAAATTTATAAAAATCTAAAATATATACCATATATTAAAAGAGTAAAAATATACTTGAAAAATATTTTCAAATAGAATATTTATGTTCACATATACTATCATAATACCTCATAAAAATACGCCACAATTATTGCAAAGATGTTTAGATTCAATCCCGATAAGAGTAGATATTCAAATAATAATTGTAGATGATTTTAGTGATTCAACTATTGTAGATTTTAATAACTTTCCAGGTAGCAATAGATCAAATGTTGAAATTTACTTAACCAAAGAAGGAAAAGGGGCTGGCTATGCGAGAAATGTTGGACTAACAAAGGCTAAAGGTAAGTGGATTTTGTTTGCAGATTCTGATGATTTTTTTAATAAAAATTTTATTGAGCAAACAGATAAATATATAAATGGAAATAACGATATAATTTATTTTTTGGCTAATAGTGTAGATAGTGACAGTTTAGTTAGTGCAGAAAGACATCTATATTTAGTTAAAACACGTAAAAAATATTATAAGAAATTAAAATCAGATAGATCTAAAGCAAAAGATCAATTAATTTATAAAAATTGGGAGGCTTTTGCTAAGATGTTCAGAAGAAGTTTCATTGAAAAAAATAAATTAAATTTTGAGGAAGTAAAAGTAGGTGAAGATGCATTATTTGTTATTAAAGCAGGAAAATTATCCAATAATTATGCAGTGGATGACTTTCCCATTTATTGTATTACTTATAGAAATACTAGTGTATGTTATAAATTAGATACAGAAAATGAATTTGATAATATGTTTATGGCTAAAATTAGAATAAATAATTATTTAATGAAAATGAATAAAAGTAAATTTACTGTTGATCTTGATAAGGACTTGCTATTATCTTATAATTACGGAGGTAAGAGAAAAATGAAACAAACTTTTAAATTAATAGGTAATAATAAAAATAAAATGCGTTTTAAAACCTATTTAAAATATTATTTAAAATTATTTTTCTTTTAATAAAATATATTGGCTAAATAAGGGAAATTATTTAATATAAAATATTTTTTTCTTAGTTCTTAATAAATTTTTAATGTATAGAATTTCATTTTTTTTAGAATTAGTTTTTTCATGTTTTTTTTAGATAGGTTTTCATAATAATTATCTAAAAAATATATTCTTTGCTGTAATGTTACGTTAAATTGTATAAATATTAATATTGATAAATTTTATGAAAATTCCTTATTAAATTAAGAGTTTCAATATAATTTGGATATTTTTGAATTATTTTTTATTTATCTTTAGAACTCATAATGCTATCCGCTCTTTGAAAATAATAATTTAAAGATTCAAGTGTCATATTTATGTAATCACATTTATGAAATACCTCATATATAATACATTCATCCTCATGATATTTACCTTTGATAAATCTTAAATTATCCCATAATTCCCTTATATATAATTTGTTTAACATTACGATAGTTTGAGGTACATATGCGTAATTATAAAAATCATTTAAGATATAATCCTTTGGAATCATAAATCAAAATTATACAAACAGTATTCATCTTCAAAACTAATGTTAGAGTTGGTTCGAAATTTTTTATAATTACAAAAAACTAAATGACTTTTAATTTTCTGCAAAGTTTTATATAAAATTTCATAATATCTTAAACTTATAATATCATTAGGGTCGATAAATATATTCACGGCCATATCTAAGCCTATATTACGCGCATCATATATACCTTCCATTTTCTTTATGAAATGTTACAATTCGTGAATTTTTTTGAATATTTATTACAAATAGTTCTAACTATAATCGGTATATCCATTTATTAATAAAATCACAATATTTTTATAAGTTTAATTAAATAACTAAATCTAAGTATGTCGTAATGTAATTTTCGACGATATAAATAGGTATAATTATAGATATTTTTTTAAATATATCAGTTATTTCGAAATATCTTACAGACGTTATTACTTAATTTAGGAAATAAATTTTGGTATTATTATTGACACCTAACCATGATCCTGAGAAATTATGAATACTATATGTATTTTCATTGTTATTAAAAATGTTTGGATCATCCCATTTTTTAGGGCTAAAATAATCTACAGAAATGAAACATATTTCATTTTCATTTTCAGAATAGAATTAACATTTGAAATAGATTTTATACTTATA
>NZ_JAMBJZ010000149.1:0-1698 GCF_025291155.1 Apibacter sp. | reverse complement strand
CATAAAAAATAAAAAGATAATAGTAAATAAATATAATTCATTTTAATGAGTATTTTTTAAGTTAGCATTTAGTTTAATCATTTGCCATCTAAATAGTGTCCTACCTTCTACCGGAGTTCTAGATTTCCCCTCAATATCTTGATTCCAATGACAGTAATCCATAATATTATCGGTTTGCTGTGCCTTATATGTAAATTCAGCTCTTTGTCCATCAAATGTATGTGGTAGCCCCATTGCATGCATAGTTTCGTGTGCAATAGTAGATTTATCATGTCCCTTAAAAAGCATTACATGATTACAATTTAAAGTAGGAGAATATCCTTGTGTAATTAATCCAGATTTAGAATTTGGATAATAAATATCTAAAAAATATAATTTATAATAATCTCTATATTTATCTTTATATATAAAATTAAGGCATTCGTCTAAATAATCTTCTAATTTCTTTTTATTATATTTCCCTGTGGTTCTTTCTATTCCATTCGCATTACAATATTCATTTTCAATAATAGATTGCATATTCATTCCTACATGTACAACCTTACCATTTTTAGGAAAAGTATATGCTTGCTTCAACCCTTGTAAAAAGAATAATTCTCCGCCAGATACAGCTGAACCTTGTATTTCTCTACCTCTAAATTTAGCTTTAATTTCTACAAAAACAATAGGTATATACTTATATCTAGTAGGATCATTTGCTAAAATTTTAAGTCTACCACATACTTCATTATCTGCAACTACTTCTATAATCTGGTCTTTCTTAAAGCTTTTAATACACTCTAATTCAAATTTATTATTTATGCTATAAATTTGATTATCATTCCTTATCTCTAAGTTTGAATTTTTAAAATTAAAATAATTAAAATCAGATTTTTGTTGTCTAACAAATAATTTTTTAGGTTTCTTATTTATTTCTATTTTTAGATTAAGCTTATGTTTTTCCCCTTTAAGCATAGTCATTATTGGCATGGGATCTAAATACGGATTTCCTTTTATTTTAGATTTCCACGGGATAATAATCGATTTATATGTTCTTAATATTTTATTATACATATTCCAATCTTGTTTAAAAAATATACTCCAAGAGTTCGTATTAGGAAAAACTGTTGTATAAGATAAATCAGTGTAATATTTTCCTATTATTTTTCCAAACCAGCTGGGATCTGAATTTAATCCACTATCCCCCATTCTAAACCAATCAAAACCATATTCTCCTTTCCAATTACCATGCGGTCTGAACATGACCAAACATTTAGCCTTTATTTCTTCCCGTTGGGGTTCATAGGAATTGCTTATATTGCTCAAAGAATTTTTAGTTTCCCCTTTCATTTCAGCTATACCTTGAGAATTTAAGGTAGCAAGCTCATCGGAATGTAAGAATAATTTTTGTCCTCCCTGCACAAAGGTTTCCGGACTTTCTATCTTGATTTGGTTTTCAGAATTTATTAAGGCCTTTCCTGCTTGCGTATGAAAATAATTGCTGATTAATTGCTGCATAAAAGGAGTTTTTATTGAAATTTTCTGCATAATATCATAGGTGGCCTGATTCCCTACTGTAAAATTTAGATTATTCCCTACATTAACCTTCATATCCTCTCCGGCTGTAAATTCAATGTCTTTAGGAGCATTCACTTTTATGTTTCCCTTACCATCCATAAACATTGTATTGCCACTGGGGTCTTCTATTAAAATACTTCC
>NZ_JAMBJZ010000148.1:0-1831 GCF_025291155.1 Apibacter sp. | reverse complement strand
TATATTTTTATATAAAAATTGAATAAAATATTTTATTGAAACTTTTAAAAATAATATTATTAGTATATTCGCAAACAAGAATCAAGGTAAAATGAAGTTAAGTTATAATAAATTAAACAATCTAACCGGTTGGGGAGTTTTTTTAATTGCTGCCCTAACGTATTTACTCACTATAGAACCGAATTTTAGTTTTTGGGATTGTGGAGAATACATATCTTCAGCGGTGAAGCTAGAAGTAACCCATTCTCCAGGTGCTGTATTTTTTCAGATATTAGGAGCAGTTTGGGCTATATTTGCTTTTGGCGATCATAGCAAATATTCCATTGTTATTAATGCTATGTCTGCTATTATGAGCGCCTTTACCATACTCTTTTTATTTTGGACCATTACCCATATGGTTAGAAAAACATTATTTTTAAATTCCGAACCTAAAGAATTTACCATCTATCAAAAGGCTATTATCTTATTAAGTGGAGCTGTAGGAGCTTTAACTTTCACATTTACGGATACATTTTGGTTTTCTGCGGTAGAAGGAGAGGTGTATGCAGCTGCCTCTTGTTTTACAGCTCTATTACTATGGCTTATGTGCAAATGGGAGAATAACTTATCTGATTCTCGTTCTGATAAATGGCTTATTTTAATATCGCTTCTTATCGGATTATCAGTTGGTATTCACTTAATGGTAATATTGGTAGTACCAACCTTAGGCTATATTTATTATGTTAAAAAATATACCTTTACCTGGAAGAATTTTATCATAGCGAATATTGCTATTGGAGGCGTATTCTTAGCTGTTTTCAAAATTATATTTCCTTTTACCATGTCTTTTTTTGGGAAATGCGAAATTTTCTTTGTGAATAATCTACAAATGCCATTTAATACGGGTTCCGTATTTGCATTTTTAGTTTTAATAATAGCTTTCTATCTAGCATTGAGATATACTTCAAAACATAGATATAGAACTTTAAATACTATTATTTTATCTATTCTTTTTATGCTGATCGGTTTTTCGAGTTGGATTGTTTTACCTATAAGGGCTAAGGCAAATCCCCCGATCAATTTAAATGATCCTGATAATGCCATAGGTATGTTAGATTATTATAACAGAGCTCAATACGGAGATTGGCCGGTATTTTACGGAGCCAATTACACTGCATATTTAGATCCGAATGGAATCATCGGGACAGATGATAATGGGCCTATATATGAAAAAGATGAAAATTCAGGACGATATATTGAAACAGGAAGAAGAATAAATTATAAATTCAATCCGGAACAAATTAGTATTTTTCCGCGAATGTATAATCCTGATCCTAGCGTCATAGATAATTACGGATTAATGGAAGGCTATCCTAATTTTACCTTAAATTCTAAATATATAGGGAACCCCGACGCTCAAAAAGTTTTCGATGAATTAGTTAGGAAAAAAAATTCGGGAGAAATATCCGTGCGCGATTATCAAATAGCTAAACAAAATGAGCTGTTGAATGTAAAAAAACCTACATTAGGTCAAAATCTTGATTTTATGATGACCTACCAAATGGGGTATATGTTTGTACGCTATTTTTTATGGAATTTTGCCGGTCGTCAAAATGATTTACAAGGAAATTACGAATCCACTAAAGGAAACTGGATTAGTGGAATTAAATTTCTAGATAATTTACGATTAGGAGATCAAAGTAAATTACCGGATGCATATGTAAATAAGGCAACTAATAAATATTATATGTTACCATTACTATTAGGATTAATAGGTTTTTTCTTTCAGTTAAACAGAGATCCGGGAAGAAATTTTTCCTTAATTGCATTATTCTTGCTGGCGAGTGTTGGA
>NZ_JAMBJZ010000147.1:0-2059 GCF_025291155.1 Apibacter sp. | reverse complement strand
GTCAATGCCTTTAAATTCATTTTTTTTAATCTAAAAATGATATTTAAATGCGAAAAATGTATAATTTAAAAATAAATGAGCGAAAGCTAATTTAGAAATAATAGAATAAATTTAAAACTTGTTTTTATAAAAAAATGTTTGTTTGAATAAAATTTAAATTTATTCGCTACATTAAATAAAATGATAATAATTTCTTAAAGAATTAAAAAATTATAAAAATTCAATTTTTATCTTAATATCAATTACTAAAAAGTTAAAAATTGCATTAGTTGCAGAAATTGAATTCTCAAAACTTATAGAGCATAATAAAAGAAATATTTATAATTTACTAGACTTACTAAAAAAAAAATCCTGAATCAGAATTTGAGTTTTAGTATAGATTAAAACTATAATACTTAAAATAAAAGCGTTATTCAAGTATATAATATTGCTTTTTATTAGAATAGATAAATAAATTTAAATTCTACTTATGCTCATATCAAAAAAAAGCATAATTTCGTTTATTTATTAAAATTGCTAAGAAGATCAATATTCATACTAATTACTATATGTATGGGAATAATGGCCCATGCTCAAGTTATTGATTGGAAAAATCCTAATTTTAGATATAAGATCGTTGAAATCAAAGACTCTATTTTGAAAATAGATACTTTAATTGTTATTCCCGATAAAATATCTATTAAAAATATAAATGATGAAGAAATTAATCCTGATTTTTATTCATTAGATTCATCAAGTAATACTTTATCTTTCAATCCTTCATTGATAAATCAGAATTTAAAAATTAGTTATTACATATATCCGGAAAAAAAAGAAAAAATAATTTTTTCTAAAGATACTTCACTTATAGTAAGGATTAATAAACCTAAAAAGTATTTTGAAATAATAGAAAATTCTAAAAAAAAGAATGAATTTTTTCAAAATTTATCAAGTTCCGGAACATTAATAAGAGGTATAACTTTTGGAAATAATCAAAGTGCTTCTGTGCAGTCCTCATTAGATCTGGAACTATCCGGACAATTAAGTAAAGATGTTAGAATAAAAGCTGCTATTTCAGATCATAATATACCCATTCAAGCAGACGGATATACCCAACGGCTAGATGAATTTGATAAAATATATATTGAGTTATCAACGAAAAGTTCATACATACGTGCGGGACATTTAGATCTTATTCAAGATAAAGATTATTTTGGTAATTTTTCTAGAAAAATTACCGGTATACAAATAGGGACTCGAATAAAAAATAAAAATTCATACACAGATTTATACGCTTTAGGTTCATTATCCCGAGGAGAATTTAATAGAATGAAATTTAATGGTATTGAAGGTAATCAAGGACCCTATAAATTAAAAGGAAAGCAAGGAGAACTTTTTATAATTGTCATTTCAGGATCGGAAAAAGTATACATGAATGGTTCATTATTAAAAAGAGGAGAAGATCAAGATTATATAATGAATTATAATACGGGAGAACTAACCTTTACCCCTAAAACTTATATATCTTCCAATAGTAGGATTGTCGTTGAATATATTTATAATACTACTACTTATACACGTTTTTTATTAAACACTGGCGGTAAATATGAGTCGGATAAATTTAGCTTTAGCGCTAATATATTTTCTGAAAATGATACTAAAGAAAGCAATCAAGATTTAACAGATGTTCAAAAAAATGTACTTAGTCAAGCAGGTAATGATAAAGATAAGATGTATGCATCTAACGCTAAACTAACTGAATATGATCCCAATAAAATCCTGTATAAAAAAATAAACTTTGGATCAGATGAAATATACCAATACTCTACCGATAGTTCGCAAGAATTATACACGCTTTCTTTCACTTATATGGGAAAAAACAAGGGAAATTATAGAATCATTCAATTACCTGTCAATGGTCGTGTATATGAATATATTCCTCCCATTGACGGTATATTACAAGGAGATTACGAGCCGGTAACCCAACTAATGCCACCGCAAAAAACGCAAGTAGTTTCAACAAATACCGAATATAGATTTGCTTATGGAAATGTCGGGATAAATTTAGCGTTAAGTAATT
>NZ_JAMBJZ010000146.1:0-2072 GCF_025291155.1 Apibacter sp. | reverse complement strand
AATATTAAAAATAAAGTACTTACAATTTAATGCAAAATATATGCTTAAATAATTGAAAATATTATATATGTATTACTAAAGTCTTTATTAAATTTGTATGATAAAAAACCATATATTTTATATAATTAAAAATGTAGAATTATCGATATAAAGATTTATAAGTGTTAAAATGAAACCTTATTTACTCGTTAGTCTTATTGATTTTATTTAATATTTATTTTAATCAAATCTATATTAATAATATTAAAAAATATTTTATAGTAAAATAGGATTAAAGAGGAACATTAATAAGTGGTTTTATAATAAATAAAATAGGACCCACCTTCATTTATATTATTGTAAGCAATAGTATACTTCAATATCTTTTTTTGATAACTAATTATAAATTATATTTTAATATATAGCGGAAATTCTATTAAAGTGTTTAATAGAATCTAAAAAAATTAAAAATAACTTATATGAAAAAGACAAGCATTTGTGAAATAATTGTTTATTGTTCATTGCTATTTTATTTTGTAATACCCATAATGACCTTCGGTCAAAGTCCGGGGGGATATAGTGGCAAAGTAGAACTATGGTTAAAAGCTGATTATCCTGTAGCAGGAGGGTCAGGTTCATTGAAGGATAATGATCCGGTAAAATTATGGAAGGACCTATCCGGAAATGATAGGGATCATAAAGTATACGTGGAGACTAGTGGACCTTTGTATAAAAAAAGCGGAGAATTGATGAATTTTCAACCCGCTGTAACTTTTGGTCTTAAAAATAAAGATTTTTTAGTCGGTCCCAATTTAGATTTAACGACAGATAAATCTTATTATATATTTTATGTATCAACTTTGCATTCACAAACCAATAATGGTTATGTATACACTTTAAATGCCGGAAGAAACTATTCAGGATGGCATTCGGGAAATCCTTATTTCGCTACAAATACTACAAGTTATGGCTATAAAGATTCAAAAGGAAAAAAATATGGTATTGTTGGGATAATGCGTCCAAATGGACTATCTGTATCTCAGATGATGTATTTTAATTCAGTTCCCGAAAATATAGGGAGACCCATTGAAATGAATAATAACAATGGAAATAGTGTGGTAGGAGCTTTAAACTTAACGGGTAGGACTCAATTTAATGGAGACATTCAGGAAATTATAGTTTTATCAGGCCCTAAAAATACTACTCTATCAGATTTTGAATTACAAAAAATTCATTCTTATCTATCCATTAAATATGGTATTTCTTTAGAACCGGAAAAATCTAAAAAAAATTATCCGAATTATGTGAATTCTAATGGAGATATTATTTGGGATGGGACAAAATTTAAACCTTACCAAAATCATGTTTTCGGAATAGGAAGAGACGATAAGTCAGGTTTGTATCAAAAACAATCCACAAACTATGATATGTCAACCCTTACTGTTTTTGTCGGTGATGAGCTTGCAGATTTAAATGATAAAAACAGAGGAACTTTAAGTGATAATACTTTTCTAATGTTGGGAACGAATGATGCGGTAGGAATGTTTCGCTATGACTATCATAAAGGGGAAAATTTTGCTAACGGTAAATTGAATCAAGACATACATTTTAAATTAAATAAAACTTTAAAAGCGAAAGTAACCGGAACTAGTAAAATTACGGTCAATATGAAGTTGAATATGGACGCAAAATATATTTTAGTAAGTTCCGTTGAAACTTTTGCCCCGAAAAAAACACGCATTTATCCTATAAAAGATTATTTGGCTAAAAATATTGAAATTGAAAATGATGATTATGTTTCTTTTATTAGTAGTAGTCCTAATCCCGGAGGTGTAAATTTATTGACTGAGCTTTGGTTAAGAGCAGATGATGTGCCTGTTAAGCCTAATCCAGCAGACTCTGACTCAACTAATGTTGATGTATGGAAAGACGTTTCCGCATTTAAAAGAGATCATTCACAAAATAATTCTTCACCGACGCCCGTTTTGCGTACTCTGCAAGGTTTGATGAATTATCATAATCATTTGGAATTTAGTTATGCAAATAATTATTATACAGCATTAGCTGCACCAAGCTTTATTGAGGATGATAAG
>NZ_JAMBJZ010000145.1:0-2211 GCF_025291155.1 Apibacter sp. | reverse complement strand
TACTCACCTCAATAAAATAAAACATAATGAAAATACTAAAAAGTCTTTACGTACAAGTTATAATCGCCATAATTATAGGTATTTTTATAGGCTATTTTTTCCCGAGTGAAGATACTGTAGTTAATGGTGTCAAACAACATAGTGTTGGACTCGGTGAAATGCTGAAACCATTGGGGGACGGATTTATCAAGCTAATTAAGATGATTGTAGGACCTTTGATTTTTTGCACTATTGTACTTGGAATTGCAGGCATGGAAGATACTAAAAAGGTTGGTAAGGTTGGTTTAACAGCTATTGTTTATTTTGAAATTATGACAACAATAGCCTTAATAATCGGCTTAATTTTCGTAAATGTATTAAAACCCGGAGATGGTATGCATGTAGATCCTTATGCTCTGGACTCTTCATCTATGTCCGTTTATATAGAAAAAAGCAAAGAAGATCATGGAATTGTAGGATTTATTTTAGATATGATTCCAGAAAACGTTATTGCTTCTATAGCTTCAAATAATTTATTGCAAGTTTTAGTTTTTGCGATTTTATTTGGTTTTGCCATGACTAAAATCGGAACTAAAGCCTCTAAACCGGTTTTATCCGTATTGCAATCTTTTCTAGATGGGCTTTTTGCTATAATTAAAATAATTATGTATTTGGCCCCTTTAGGTGCTATGGGAGCTATGGGATATACAATAGGCGTATACGGATTAAATGCATTAAGTAACTTAGGAATGTTGATCCTATGTTTTTATTTAACTTGTATTGTATTTATATGCGGAGTAATCGGTGCAGTTCTTTATTACAATAAAGTTAATATTTTTAAATTTATACGCTATATTAAAGAAGAACTTTTAATTGTTCTAGGAACTTCTTCTTCAGAATCTGCTTTGCCGGGTATAATGAGTAAAATGGAGAAAATAGGGTGTTCTAAGTCGGTGGTAGGCTTGGTAATTCCTACCGGATATTCATTCAATTTGGATGGAACCTCCATTTATCTTACTATGGCTGCTGTATTTATTTCACAAGCCTTGGATATGCATTTGAACTTACAACAGGAAATAACTCTTCTTTTGGTGTTACTTTTAACTTCTAAAGGAGCCGCTGGTGTTACTGGTAGTGGATTTATTACCCTTGCAGCCACTTTGCCGGTGGTTGGACATGTTCCTGTAGAAGCTGTCGCTTTAATATTTGGAATTGACAAATTTATGAGTGAAGCTAGAGCATTAACCAATTTAATAGGTAATGCAGCTGCCACTATCATAGTTGCCAGAAGAGAAAATGAATTTGATTATACCAAAGCAGAAACTATTTTAATTTCAAATAAGTCTTAACTTACTAATTATTTATTAAAAAATCTGCGCATAAAATTTAATTTATAAGAGCCTTTATCTTTATAAAAACTCAGATTATATTAATTAAATAAAGTTATAAAAATAATAATTTTAAAGTCCTGGTAATTTTTATTAGGACTTTTTATATATACCTAATATACTATAATTTATAAACTGATTCTTTTATTTTAAATATTGACTAAATCCAAATACTATTGATATATTTTTCAATTTTATAATATTAGATTGATTTTCAATCTTTAATACTAAATATAAATTTTGTAAAAACTGATATGCCTAATCTACTTTATTTTTATAGATACAAATAGCTATTTAGTTATGAAGGTAGATTAATATTTTATTACAAACCATAAAAACTAAAAGGTTATTCCAATGCTTGGAATAACCTTTTTCTACTTAAATAATCTCTATTATTTCTTTGAATCCTCAATTGAGAGCTTTCTAAATTCTTTGAGAGCTTTTTCGATAGCTAAAGAGGTTTTTCTGGCTCTAGTTCCGGCTGCCTTGTTGCCATTTTCTACTTGCATTTCTGCATCTTTTTGAAAATCTGCAATCAGATTGTTGATGTTTTCTAATAAATTTTTCATTGTTCCAATTGTTTTTAAATTAGAGGTGCCAAATATAACAATTAATACAATGCAAACAGAGTAACTATAATTTCTACAATCCTACTCTACTCCAGTGCTGTCATTTTTAAAATGGTATCAACTTTAGAATAGGTCAGTCAATTATATATCGATTTATTGTACATTTGGAGAAAGCTATTCCTTAAAATTATATCTTTTATCAAATAATTTGCAATTAATCATTGTCTTTTATAATATTATTGCCTGCCACATACAATATATAGGAATATCAATGA
>NZ_JAMBJZ010000144.1:0-2245 GCF_025291155.1 Apibacter sp. | reverse complement strand
AAAATCTAGGAGGAATATGTTTGAACTGGGGATGTATACCAACTAAAGCTCTTATTAAAAGTGCACATGTATATGAAGAAATAAACCATGCAGAAGAATTTGGATTAAATAAAACAGAAACATCTTTTGATTTTACTAATGTTGTAAAACGAAGTAGGGGGGTTGCTGATAAAATGAATAAAGGGGTCGGTTTTCTTATGAAAAAAAATAAAATCGATGTTATAAATGGAAATGCCAAAGTCAAACCTGGGAAAAAAATAGAAGTTACTGATAAAAACGGGAAAAAAACGGAGTATTCGGCTTCACATATTATTATAGCAACCGGTGCTCGTTCAAGGGTTTTGCCTAATTTACCTCAAGACGGTAAAAAAGTAATTGGATATAGAGAAGCTCTTACACTTCCTACAATGCCTAAATCCATGATTGTTGTTGGATCTGGTGCGATAGGTATTGAATTTGCTTATTTTTATGCAACTATGGGAGCCAAAGTTACAGTTGTTGAATTTTTACCAAATATTGTACCTGTTGAAGATGAAGAAGTATCTAAGCACGTTGAAAAATCAATAAAAAAACATGGTATAGATGTTATGGTTAACTCTTCTGTTGAAAGGGTCGATACTACAGGTAACGGTGTTAAAGCATTTGTAAAAACTCCTAAAGGAGAAGTAACACTTGAAGCTGATATTATTTTATCTGCAGTAGGTATTACAGCAAATATTGAAAATATAGGATTAGAAGAAGTAGGTATTGTTACCGATAAAGGGAGAATACTTGTTGATAATTTTTATAAAACAAATATCCCAGGATATTATGCCATTGGAGATGTAATTCCCGGACCGGCTTTAGCTCATGTAGCTTCCGCTGAAGGAATTTTATGTGTAGAGAAAATAAAAGGTTTAAATGTTGAGCCTATTGACTATGGAAATATTCCGGGATGTACTTATTGTTCTCCGGAAATTGCTTCTGTAGGTATGACAGAGAAAAAGGCAAAAGAAGCTGGTTATGAAATTAAAGTAGGTAAATTTCCATTTGTAGCCTCTGGTAAAGCTACTGCAAACGGGGATACAGATGGTTTTATAAAAGTAATATATGATGCTAAATATGGAGAACTTTTAGGTTGCCATATGGTAGGTAACGGTGTTACAGATATGATTGCTGAAGCAGTTGCTGTAAGAAGATTAGAAGCTACCTCTCATGAAATCTTAACTACTATACATCCTCATCCAACTATTTCTGAAGCATTTAAAGGGGCTACAGAAGCTGCGTATGGGGAAGCTATTGATTTATAAAATATACAATTTTATCGCAATAATTTTTTTATTAAAAGACTATCTTCATAGAGATAGTCTTTTAATTTTTTTATACAATTTAAAAATTCTATGAATAATACATTTAAAATTATTTTAGCCTCTCAATCGCCTCGAAGAGAAGAACTTTTAAGAAGTTTAAATTATACTTTCGATACTATACACTTAGATATGGATGAAACATATTCTTCGCAATTGAAAGAAAATCAAATAACAGAATACTTAGCTGAACAAAAATCAAAATACTATGGAGAAGTTGAAGATAAAACAGTTGTTATAACAGCTGATACGATTGTTTGGATGAATAATCATGCTTTGGAAAAACCTAAAAATTTCGAACAAGCAAAACAAATGTTATCCGAGTTATCAGGAAATTCCCATAAAGTTTATACTTCAGTAGGTTTTAAAACAAAAAATGATTTTCAAGTATTTACTGATTATACAGAAGTTCATTTTATGAAAATGAGTGATAATGAGATTGAATATTACATTGAAAATTTTAAACCTTTTGATAAATCAGGCTCATACGGTATACAAGATTGGATTGGTATAGCTAAAATTGATAAAATATCCGGATCATTTTTTACTATAATGGGATTACCTACACATATTGTTTACGATTATCTTGAAAATATTAAATTTTAGGTGACTATATATACTAATTTATGCTAAAAATATTTTAATTAGTATAATTAAATTCTTGTATTTATTATGTTAAAAATAATAACATAATGATAAATAAAGAATTTATTTCAATTATAGATCTTATAAACTATATTTACATTTTCTGCTGAACAACTCTGTATTAACTAGAAGATATACGCTGGGCTAATGGAGTTATATATAAGTCATTTTGATACATTTTCAAAAACTTATAAATGTAAAAATAATAAATAGATGCAAAAATACTGGAAAGTATTTTAACGTAAAAATCAATT
>NZ_JAMBJZ010000143.1:0-2427 GCF_025291155.1 Apibacter sp. | reverse complement strand
ATAGTTGCTTAAAGTAATCGGTATCGCTCCTGAGGTATCTTCTACTCTTCCGATCTCAACTCCCTTACTATCTTGGTAGATAATCCTCATCGCTTTAAACATTCTGTCTAAACGGGTTGGATCCGTTGTACCATTGGATGCAAGCATTGTTTTGGATAAATCCCAAAGATTTATTTTTGTCTTTTCTGCTTCCGAACCATATTCGCATATTTCTTCGGATACATGATCCACTTTGATAAAAGGATATGTAGTAATTTTAATTTTAGCAATACTGTCGCATGCCCCTCCTTTTTTGTCGTTAACTCTTACAAATACCTCATCCCAAGTATAAAAACCATCATTGGTTAAATTTCTTACTTGATAAGTTTGCGGAGTTGAAATCGCTTTACTCCTATTACCGTTTCTTGCATCTGATTCTTGTTGGTAATAGGTGAATCCTGCTTCAGTTATATCTTTTATCTGTGATGAAACCGATGTCAGATCAACCAAGGAAATATTATTACTGTCTGCACAACCTAAAATTACTACTTCGTTTTTATCTATTTGCAATCTTGGATTTACATTTACAGATATAGAGGTAATTGTTGGACATGTTTTATCCTTTTTATCTATTCGAACATAAATTATGTAAAAAGGATTATTTGGAGGGTTATTTGTAAATTCATCGTGCTTAATGGTGAAATTTATAGGTGAAACTGCATTAATACCTTGTTCGGCATTGACCAATGATCGGTAATAGGTAAAATCATATTCTGCATCAATAAAAGATTGAGATTCACCAATAATTATATTCGTTTTATATTCATCTAAGTTCTTAATTACGTATTTGCCATCTATAGTCCCATCAGTCTCATCGCATATATCTATAAAATGTACATTCGCTTTGGGAACTAAAGAAATTAAGAATTCTATTCTTCGGATTATATAACAGCCTGTTTTATTATAAACAAATTTTACCCAAACCATATCTCCACCGGTTACCTCATATTGTTTACTATCTACATCAGATATTTGGTAGCCGTTAACCGCATTGTATCTGCTTGTATGATATGATACGGTAAAATCAGATATGTTATGGGATGCTCCAACCATTTTAATCGGGTATTCAGTCAAATCGACCTTTACTTTTTTCTCTTCATTACATAATAAAGTAGTAAAATTATTTACATTCAATTCAGGATAAGCATTTACTGTTATAGGAGCTACTGAGAAACAATTGCTTTGTTTATTTTTAACTCTAACCCAAAAAGTTGCTGGAAAATATGTTATAGTAGCACTTCCGTTTAAAGAATATTGATTTAAAATAGCATCATTTCTTGATCTGTAATAAACGAATTCATAATCGTCAGGATTTTGGAGCGTATCCAAAAATAAATGATTATAATAATACAAGTTAATAACCTCCCTAATGTCTTGCTCATCATCATGTTTGGTATTATTATTACAGTAAAAAATGCTAACATCTTGTTTTAAAACAGGTGAATCAACCAAAATAAATTTCAACTCAAAAATTTCGGAACAGTTTCCTGCTTTTATCTTTACCCAAAGGGTTGACATTTGTCTTGCTTCAAATTGTGTAATAGGTGTAGTTCCTATTTCAGCATCTTTTTTAGTTAGATAATATTCATAAATCATCCTATTATTTAACTTAGCATTATTGCGTATTAATTGACCCGTAACGGTTTCCTTTAGCATGGAGGAATCAATAATCTCAATTCCGTCATTTTCAAAATCGCATACATAAATATCTTTATTTGCTGCTATAGGAACTGGTATTAAATTAATTTTTACAGGAATAATTTTATAACATTTAGTTATCTTATCCTCTACTCTCATACATATCTCATTATTGGTAATGTTGGTTCTGACATCTACCATATAGAGAATAGGAGTACTACTATCTACATACTTTCCTAAATGTTCTCCAGGTTCATATATCTCATATTCCGCATCATATGCTAATCTATAAAAATCAATGTTTACTCCTTTGGAATCGATAACGATTTTAGACAAATCAACCTCCTCTATATTGTCATCATCAATATCACAAATTTCTAAGTTAGTATATTCCGGTAATTGTACTGCAGGTACTAAATCAAATTTAATTTCAACAATAATAGGACATTGATTATAAAATTCTAATTTGGTAAAGGCACTGCTAGCTGCCCTACTGATTTGAAATTTAGCAGGATCTTTAATTGTTGCATTTTCTCCTTTATGTGCTTCTTCTTTTGTCTTATAATATTTTAAATTTTTTATATCTTTTATAGAAGTTTTTATAGATAACAACTGACTGGGAGTAAGAAGCTTTTCCAGCTCATTGGGTGCTGTTTTCGTTGTAGCCTTAATAAATTCTAAAATATTAACTAATTCTTCCCCGTCATCATTAAAATCGCATATAGTATAAGGTCCTAATACTTTCTCTTC
>NZ_JAMBJZ010000142.1:0-2544 GCF_025291155.1 Apibacter sp. | reverse complement strand
CCTCTACTAAAGACTCGGAAATTCAATATTTAACTACTAATCCAAATGGAGAAGCAGAATCTGTAACCATTTTCCTAAAACCTAGTCAAAGACTGAAAAAATTAAAATTTGATATCGATTTTTCAGAATTAGCTATAAAAGGAAGAAGTTCCAAAGGAAACCTTGTTTCAAAAAATTACATTAAAAAAATAGAATTAAAAGAGTCCGGTATCTCAACATTGGCACCGAGAAAAATATGGTTTGATGAAACCATACAACGTTTAAATGTGGATGGTAGAGGAAGATATTTGGGTGCATTTAAAGGAGCAGATAAAATTTTAACCCTTTCACCTATAGGGATTGCCAAACTTCACACTTTCGATCTATTAAATCATTTTGATGATGAATACTTAGTTCTTGAAAAATGGAATCCTGAAAAGCCTATTTGTTGTATCTATTATGATGGCGATAAATCCATATATTACATCAAGCGTTTTTTATTAGATGATACGTTAAATCCACAAGTATTTTTCATTTCTGAAAATCCAAGATCTTTCATAGAATGGGCTGGAACAGGATGGAAATTAATTGCAGAATTAAATTTTGGAAAAGATAAAAATCCTGAAATCATCAATCTGGAAGACTTTATAGCGATAAAAGGAATTAAAGCTCAAGGTAATCAAATTTCTAAAGAAAAAATTAAAAAAATTGTAATTACTGAAGAACCTTCAGAAAATGAGGCAGAAACCGATTCATCAGAAGAACCTAATGATTCTCAGGAAAATGACTCGGATACAAACGGTGAACAAATTAATCTTTTTTAAATAATTTAAATTGTTATTTCAATACTTTAAGATAATCATTATTATTTATTGTATTTTTTAATAACATCATCAAATAAATTAATGCCTTTGGCACGTTTTTATAACTAATTTTACTAGTTTTGTTTAACACAAATAAGTTAAGTTAAATATTATTAATTAAAAACAAGAATATGGCATTTGAATTACCAAAATTACCTTATGCATATGATGCATTAGAACCTTATATTGATGCAAAAACAATGGAAATCCATTATACTAAGCATCATGGTACTTACACTACTAATTTAAATAATGCTATTGCCGGTACTGAACTTGAAAATCTACCTATAGAGGAAATTATAGTTAAAGGGTTTGATAAAACTCCAATAAGAAATAACGGAGGAGGATACTTAAATCATTGTTTATTTTGGGAATGGTTAACTCCTACGAGTAAAGGAAAGCCTGAAGGTAATTTAGCTTCTGCTATTAATGACTCATTCGGTTCATTTGATGCTTTTAAGGATGAATTTTCTAAGGCTGCTGCCGGAAGATTTGGTTCAGGATGGGCTTGGCTATTAGCAAATAATGGTAAATTAAGCATTGGTTCCACCGCTAACCAAGATAATCCTTTAATGCCTGGAGTGGGTGCATCCGGTACTCCGATTTTAGGATTAGATGTTTGGGAACATGCTTACTATTTAAATTATCAAAATAGAAGAGCTGATTACATAAACGCTTTTTTCAATATTATAAATTGGGACAAAGTTGAGGAACTTTACAATTCAAGTAAATAAATAATATAAAATATATAGATAAAAAGTCATCTCTTTTATAGATGACTTTTATTTTTTATTAAAAATTGATACAATTATTAAAAGCATTATTGATCCGACTGTAGACATAGCCAGCATAGCTGTTTTACTTTCCTCAATAACTGCAATATGAAGAAGATCGAAAATCCACTTTCCTAAATAGCTTCCCACTATACCTATTAATAAATTTAAAAAACAACCTAATCCACGACCTTTAATTAAAGTAGATGCAAGAAAACCAGATAATATACCTATAATTATTGTCCACATTTTACGAAATGTATTGTATTAATTAGTGTTATGTTTCAGATTTTGGTAATAAATTATCTTTTTCCAATCTAAATAACCGAAAATAGCTATTATAAAGAGGATAAGTGTTAATAAAGAATATAATATCAATCCTTTATGTATTAATAATGGAATGGCAACCAAATTACTTATGTTTAAAAAAATCCAATTATTCAATTTCCTTTTAGCTAAAAGCCACATACCCGCCCAGGCAAAGGCACTCACTAAAGAATCCCATATAGGAACATCTGAATTAGTATAATTTTTAAGGAAAACATATAAAAATACCCAGGAAAGAATTACAATACCTCCTGCTATTATATTATCTTTTCCGGTGCATAAACTTATTTTCAATAAATTCCCTTTTCCCCTCGACCATAAAAACCATCCGTAAATGCTCAATAATAAATAATATCCTTGTAATAGAATCTCCGCATACAAACGTATATCTAAATAAAGATAAATTGTAATAATAATGTTGATTAATCCACAAGGATATAGCCATACCTTATTATATTTTGCAAATAAGGCTTCTGCTATACCGAAAATTACCCCAATGGCTTCTAAATAGGAAATATGATGCCATTGTTCTTTGATAGTCTGCAAGCATTCATGAAATGAAATCATGTAAAAATTATTTAATTAAAAAATTAATAATCAAT
>NZ_JAMBJZ010000141.1:0-2613 GCF_025291155.1 Apibacter sp. | reverse complement strand
AATAAAGTGGAAAGAAGCTTTATGGACACCGTGTAAGTATCTCTCAGAGAAACATAGTAGTCTTAATTATAGTTCTTTTAAAAATCATGAATTAAAATATGAATAACATAGCAATAAAAATAGAAAATATATCAAAGCTATATAGATTAGGCCAAGTAGGCACAGGAACCTTACAACAGGATATAAAAAGATGGTGGTGGAAAACCATGGGAAAAGGTGATCCTTTTACTAAGATTGGTGAAACCAATGATAGAACAACAAAAGGTTCTTCAGATTATGTATGGGCATTAAAAGATATAAATTTTGAAGTAAAACAAGGTGAAGTATTAGGTATTATAGGAAGGAATGGAGCAGGAAAATCAACCTTATTAAAAATATTATCTAAAACGACTTCGCCCACTTCAGGTTGTATAAAAATTAATGGAAGAATAGCTTCCTTATTAGAAGTTGGAACAGGGTTTCATCCCGAATTGACAGGAAGAGAAAACATATTTTTAAATGGAGCCATTTTGGGGATGACAAAAAAAGAAATACGTTCTAAATTTGATGAGATAGTAAATTTTTCCGGTGTTGAAAGATATATTGATACCCCTGTAAAAAGATATTCTTCCGGTATGTATGTTCGCCTTGCGTTTGCCGTAGCGGCACATTTAGAGCCCGATATTCTTATAGTGGATGAAGTTCTTGCAGTAGGAGATGCAGAATTTCAAAAAAAATGTTTAGGTAAAATGAAGGATGTAAGTGTTAATGATGGAAGAACCGTACTATTCGTGAGTCATAATATGGCAGCTATTAAGACTCTTTGTAATGAAGGGGTAGTTATGCAACATGGAGGAATTTCTTATATAGGTAGAGCGTTAGATTCTGTAGAATATTATCAAAAATTATCTAATATTTCTTCTTATCTTATACATGAAGGCGATATTGAAACTGCTCCAGGGAATGGAAATATAAGAATAATAAAATTTTTGACTAAGCCTATTAAAGGAAATTATTTAACAATTTCCTCTGGGGTAGAGTTTGAATTAATTTTTTATAACAATAAAATTGGTATAAATTTAGATGTTACTTTTGAATTGAGAAACTCTGATGAAATAACAATCTTTCATACAGGGGAATTAATAACAGTAAATAAAGATTCAAAAAGGGGGATATATAAAGTAACAGGACAAATTGAGCCTAATTTATTAAATGCTGGAATTTATAAATTTAATTTGATTTTTGGTGAAGAGCAAAAGTATCCTCTATATATTCAGAATGAAGTAATTCAATTTGAAATATTAAACGAATCTTTAGGATCTAATAGTAACTTACTTCCAGGAGTAATACGACCGGAACTTAATTTTTCGAATAAATTTTATGGATAATATTGGGAAACCACATATAATAGAACTATCAAAAATAGGGTCTTCAGCTTTAGGATATATAACTGTTGCGGAAGAAAATCTGAATATACCTTTTGAAATAAAAAGAGTTTATTGGACTTATTTTACTCCTCAGGATATACAAAGAGGTGGCCATGCCCACAAAGAGCTTAAACAAATGATATTTGCTGTTTCGGGAACAATTGAATTTAAAACAGAAGACATATATGGAAATAAAGAAACGTTTATTTTAGATTCTCCTGAAAAAGGATTATTTATTCCTAGTAAAATTTGGAGAGATATTAAATTTTCTCATAATGCTGTATTATTGTGCTTAGCCTCTGAATTTTATTTAGAAAATGATTACATAAGAGACTATGACGAATTTAAAAAATTAAGCAAATGATTAGAATTCATCCTACCTCTGATGTACAAACTCAAAATATAGGGGATAATACATTAATTTGGCAATTTTGTGTAATTTTAAAAAATGCTGTAATTGGAAAAAATTGTAATATTAATTTTAATGTATTTATTGAAAATGAAGTTACAATAGGAAATAATGTTACTATAAAGTCAGGAGTTCAGATTTGGGATGGGGTAATTATAGAAGATAATGTATTTATTGGTCCTAATGTTACTTTTACAAATGATTTAATTCCACGTTCTAAATGCTATCCAAGTGCTTTTGAAAAAACAATTATAAAAAAAGGAGCCTCTATAGGAGCTAATTCAACGATAATAGCAGGCCATACTATAGGCGAATATAGCCTAATCGGAGCAGGAAGTGTAATAACAAAAAATATACCGCCCTTTACAGTATGGTATGGAAATCCTGCAATTCAAAAAGGAATAATCACTAAAGAAGGAAAGATTCAAAAACTATGATAAAGTTTTTAGATTTACAAAAAATAAATCTCCAATATCAACAAGAAATAGAAGAAGAATTAATTAATGTTTTTCGATCAGGTTGGTACCTCCTTGGAGATAGAGTAAAAACGTTTGAAAATAATCTTTCAAATTATATAAAATCAAAATATGTAATTGGGGTAGGTAATGGCTTAGAGGCATTACGCTTGATTCTAAAAGGGTATTTAGAGCTAGGAGTTATGGAGCATGGAGATGAAGTAATAGTTCCTGCAAATACCTATATAGCCTCAGTATTATCAATTTCAGAAAATGGTTTAATTCCTGTTTTTGTAGAACCGGATCCATATAATTTTAATATCGATATTTCAAAAATTCAAGA
>NZ_JAMBJZ010000140.1:0-2626 GCF_025291155.1 Apibacter sp. | reverse complement strand
CCACGAGTTTTATACAAAAACTACCCACTGCTAAAAAAAATCATAGAAAATTTTTACAATTTTATCCACATGCTATTGAGCAGTTAAATATGAGCAAATATGATTTAATTATTAGCTCTTCGTCATCAGCGGCAAAAGGAGTTCTTACTACAAGCAATCAACTACATATATGTTATTGCCATTCCCCTGCAAGATATGCTTGGGATTTATATCAACAATATTTATTAGAAACAGGTTTAAATCGTGGTTTGTTTGGGTTGTACGCCAAGTATATACTTCACAGATTTAGACTATGGGATGTAATTTCTTCTAATAGAGTAGATTATTTTATATCCAATTCAAATTATATAGCCAAAAGAATAAAAAAAATTTATAATAGAGAAGCTAAAGTAATATATCCGCCTATTGATACGGAATTTTTTAGCTATTATGATAAAAAAGATGAATTTTATTTAGCGGCTTCAAGGATGGTACCTTATAAAAAAATGGACTTAATCATAGAAACATTCAATAATATGCCTGATAAGAAATTAATAGTAATAGGAGATGGTCCTGATTTTAATAAAAATGAGAAATTAGCAAAAGATAATGTTGAATTGAAAGGTTTTGTTTCGCGAGAAGAATTAAAATTTTATTTACAAAGAGCTAAATGTTTTGTATTTGCTGCAGATGAAGATTTTGGTATGTTGCCGGTTGAAGCACAATCTTGTGGAACTCCAGTAATAGCTCTAGCTAAAGGAGGAACACTTGAGACAATTATACCCGAAGTTACAGGCATATTCTTTAAAGATCATAATATTAATAGCTTAAAAGCTGCTGTTGAGAGATTCTCCGAAATTAAATTTGATTCTCAAAAAATAAGAGATCACGCATTAAACTTTTCAAAACAAAAATTTAAAAATGAAATGAAAAAATTCGTAATAGAAAAATATGAAAAATTTTTAACTTCAAAATCAATAAGATAATCAATATAATAACATGAATCTATTTTAAAATGAATCCATATAAAGTGTTTATACCAGTGATTCAATTTATAATTGATATTTTAATTATAATTTATTTATTCTTTAAATTTTTAAAATTACAATATGAAATCCATGACGATGAAGATAATATAATATTATTATTAGAAAATCATTACAAAGCACTATTTCTTTTTATAGCAAGCTGGTATTTTATTTCAGAAAAAACAGCCTTATATAAGATAACTAATAGTGATTTTTTAGAATTAATTAAAAAGATTATTGCACAAATATTTATTTTTGCTATCATAGTATTTGCTATTTCAGGATTAAAAAGTAGCTATTTATTTGATAATAATATAGCTATATATTTTAATATTTCAATTTTGATATTAATAGCAATTGTTCATATGGTTGCATATCATTACCATAAACAAAAATTATCAAGAGCAATATTTATTGATTCCAATAGCAATACCGATATTGTGATTAAGCATTTATCTACGGAAAGAAAGATTGAAAATTTTGGAAAATTCATTAAACATCCTATTCAAAAAAATCAATATAAATTTGAATATGAAAAAATAAATAATTTTATCGAAGATAATAATATACAAAATATATTTTTGTCATTAAATGGAGAATTAAGTAAAGAAGTTGAAAATATATTATTTAAATTTTCTGATAGTAAATATTTAATTTATATAATACCTGATTTTTCCTATGAATTTTATAAAAATTCTTATTTATGCTATTATGGAACATCTCCAATCTATTATTACAAAAAAAAATCGAATTTTCTTAATAGGATTTCTAAAAGGTTATTTGATATAACATTATCATTGTTTATTATAATATTTGTACTAAGTTGGCTAGTACCCATATTATCGCTCATAATTAAGCTTACCTCTAAAGGACCGGTTATATATAAACAAGAGAGAATAGGATTAAATAGTAAGCCATTTAAAATAATGAAATTTAGATCCATGTATATAGATGCAGAATATGAGGGACCTAAATTATCATCTGAATCCGATCCTAGAATAACATCTATAGGTAAAATAATGCGAAAATATCGAATAGATGAATTTCCACAATTTATAAATGTACTCAAAGGTGATATGTCTATTGTTGGTCCACGTCCGGAAAGAAAATACTTTATAGATAAAATTTCGCAAATAAATCCAAATTATAAAAAATTACATAAAGTAAAACCAGGTATAACATCAATAGGTCAAGTATATTTCGGTTATGCAGAAACAGTAGAAGAAATGGCTCAACGTTTAAAATATGATTTATTATATCTTCAAAATTATAATTTCTTATTTGATATTAAAATCATATATCTAACAATGGTTGTTATAATTCAAGGAAAAGGAAAATAAATTTAATATATGCTGTTTTTTATAATAATGAAATAAAATAATAATTATTAAAAAAATAAATAATAAATATTGTGGTTTTTATATTCATCCATGTTGGTATATACACTTATTTATATAATAAAATATAGATATTTAAATGTTTTTTATATTTTAAATATATAATTGATTAGTTTTGGATAAATGTAATTATATAATTAATATATAAATTAACTATTTTATAATAATGAAATAAAATAATAATTATTAAAAAAATAAATAATAAATATTGTGGTTTTTATA
>NZ_JAMBJZ010000013.1:0-35827 GCF_025291155.1 Apibacter sp. | reverse complement strand
TAACCCTCAATGGTAGGTAAGTCCCTTTGTTTATAAGGTTTGCAGGTATGTTTATAGTATAGTTACCCCCATTGCTCAAATAGGAGATAAAAAAACGCCAGAAAAGGCGTTATTATGCGGTCTATAGTAATATTCGGGATATTGGGGTAGGCTGGCGGTAATAAAGTCTAAATACCCCCAATTAAAAGGGGATTCTACAGAGGAAAAATGGAAGATGAATGGTAATTAATGAACATTTCTTTTAATATAAGTCGAATGCCTTAAATCGTTGTAAATCCTTTCACAAATAGGCTTTTTTGGCTTTTTTTGTTCTATTCTTTCTTATACATTTCTATAATACCCCTATAATTATTCGTTCACTATTGTACCGTCTTTCATAAGAAGGCTTCTGTCAGCCATAGATGCAAGATGAGGATTATGGGTAACAATTATAAAGGTTTGATTAAATTCTTTTCTTAATTGATAAAAAAGTTGATGTAAGTCCTCAGCATTTGAAGAATCAAGATTTCCGGATGGTTCATCCGCTAAAATAATTTTAGGGTTATTCATTAATGCTCTAGCCACAGAAACTCTTTGCTGTTCTCCCCCTGATAATTCTCTTGGCTTATGTTCTAGCCGATGAGATAATCTAAGATAACTTAATAAATCTTTAGCTTTTTCAACAAGTTTCGATTTCGATTTTCCTGCTATCATTCCAGGAAGCATTACATTTTCTAAAGCAGTAAATTCTGGGAATAATTGATGAAATTGAAAAATAAATCCTATATTTTGATTTCTGAATAAAGAAAGTTCCTTATCTCGTAATTGGGTTATAGGAAGATTATCGATTTCAATAATACTATGGTATCTATCCGGATTAGAAGGTTTATCTAATGTTCCTATAATTTGTAAAAGAGTTGATTTACCCGCTCCCGATTCTCCTACTATTGTAACAATTTCCCCTTTTTTAATATGTAAAGAAACACCTTTTAAAACCTCAAGAGTTCCGAAAGATTTATGTATATTTTGAATAAGTACCATATAATATTTTATCAAAAATAATAAAAAATTAATGAATAACTATACTCATATCATTAGAGAGAATTTTACCGGATATTCCGTAAGGTTTCAAAATCATATAAATTTTATAATCTCCCTGAGGAATTTGAGATACATCTATATAAATAGTATTTTCAAAAGTGCTTTTAGCTGGAAGTATAATAGTATCATCGATAGGAATAATATTTTGTAGCTCAAAAGTTTTATCTTTTATAAATAAAAATGCAATTTCCTGATTCATTTCTTTTCCTAAATGAATTTCAGTATCATAAGGATTTTTCCATTTTATATCAAGAGTTTGAGTTAGATCTTCAGAAGATAAATTTGTCGGATAAACTGTACAACTAATTTTAGGATAAGAATGGAAGTCTTCAACAGTTTTATAAAATTCATTCTTTCCTTCTTCATCAAAAAGAAAATTAGAAGAGATATTCTCTAATCCGAAAAATGTAATTGTTTTCCCTTGAATTTTTTGTTCAGAATTCCATAGATCATATTGAGAGAATCTATGTATATATACTTGTAAACAATAAGAAGGCAGGTTCGTATAATAATTATATAAAGCTGCCTTTTGATAGCGTTCAAAAACGGCTATACCCTCATTCACTTCCTTAGCTTCTAAAACAAATTGCTTTAATTTATACATAGGTGTTTTATGTATAATGGTAGGAAAAAATAAAGAGATTCTTACTATAAATAGTATAATAATGTAAGCAAAAGAGAGCCGAATTATTTGAAAATTCTCTTTTTCTTTAAAGGTTAAGTAGGTTAAAGGAATTAAAGAAATAAATATAATTAAATTCCACTGGGGTTGGATTACCCTTGTGAATGAAAAAATACTAAAAAAAAGGATGGCTCCCAAACAAGACCATTTTAAAGATTTTGTCCAAGATAATTTTTTGTCCGAAGGTAATAAAACACTCTTTCCATAAAAATATATAAGTAAAGGATTTCCTATTAAAAGAATGCCGAGTATCCATTTTATAAAGGGATAATTTATAGATTTTTTCTTGGCCCTTTCAAAAAGATGATATTTGATAGTAACCCAATCGTGAGTATATTGCCAGTATAAATGAGGTGAAAATAGAAATAGAGATATGAATAGACTAAAATAAAACCATTTACTCCTTAAAAGTGAGGAAATAAAAGGTAGAAATGTTAAAGTAATAAGTAAAGCACCATGATATTTAGAATACATCATAAGAGCCATAGCTATACCCAAAAATAATGAATTTCTAAGAGTTTGCTTTTCAGTAAAAGCTTTCCATCTCCATATAAAGATAGAACTGAATAACAATAAAGGCGTATCAGGAGTGGAGATGAATCCTAATGTTTGAAAAAATCCGACAGACCCAAAAAGACCTAAAAACAAATAATTTTCTTGTAAAGTTTTAGGCTTAAGAATTATCAGCCAAATTATATAAACACTTAAGGAGGATAGAATAGAGAACATTCTTACCCCCAATGATCCTTGTACAATAAAATAGCCGATCTTGATAAATAAGGCAACCATAGGAGGATGATCGAAATATCCGAAATCCAGATGTTTAGACCATACCCAGTAATAAGCTTCATCATCAATTAAGGGCAGGGTTATGGATTGAAATATATTTAGTATGAATAATATACTTATAAATAATGCTTGGATTTTGTATGTGCTGGTTAATTTCATTAGAATTATTTATAATGTGTAAAATTATAATTAAATATTAATCCATATATATAAAAAACTTCTGGATCACAGTTGTGCCAGAAGTCAGTATTATACAGATATATTCTATTAAAAAAATAGAATAATCTTATACTTTATATCTCCACCCAAATGGATCCTCTAGTTCGTTTGTTTGAATTCCTACCAGTTGCTTTTTAAGAAAAACAGCATAGCTATCTTCATCAGACAATTGAGGCAATTCCATAATCGTATCCTTATAACCTAAGTGAGAATATCTTGATATAACAACTGCCGTACCACATCCGAAAATTTCTTTTAAATTACCGTCTTGATATGCTTTTACTATATTATCTACAGATATTCTTTCTTCAATTATATTTAGATTATGATGCTTGGCCAGCTTTACCAAACTATCTCTGGTTATACCGCTTAATATTGTTGTCGAAGTAGGAGGAGTATAAATGGTATCTCCAATTCTTACCATAACATTCATAGTACCGGATTCTTCAAAATAGCTATGACTTTTACTATCCGTCCAGATAACCTGATCGAAACCGTCTTTATTAGCTAATGCAGTTGGATAAAATGATGCTCCATAATTACCTGCACATTTGGTAAAACCAACCCCACCATCAACAGCACGAGTATAATAATCTTCAATCTTAATTTTTAAGGGTTTATCATAATAAATTCCAGCTGGGGAAGTCATTATCGCAAAAGTATATTTCTTAGATATTCTAGCAGAAAACATTTCCTCAGAAGCGTACATTACCGGACGAATATATAAAGAAATTCCAGGCTTAGTAGGAATCCATCCACGATCTAGGTCTATTAAAGCATACAATCCGTCTAAAAAAATTTCTTTCGGAATTTCAGGCATAGCAAGACGAACTGCAGATTTATTAAATCTCTCAAAATTATTTTCTGGGCGGAATAAAAATACCTCATTGTTTTTATCCTTATAAGCTTTCATCCCTTCAAAAATAGCTTGTCCATAATGAAGCGCCATTAAAGCAGGTGAATAATTCATCGATCCATATGGCATAATAACCGGTTCTCCCCATTTTCCATTTTCGTATTCACATATCAGCATATGATCGGAAATGTTCGCGCCAAACGGAGAATTATTTGGATCTATTTTATCTAATCGAGAATTTGCTATTTTATTTATTTTCATTACTTAATTATGATTACTTATCATCTTCAAAATTAATAAATAAATCATTTGATAGAATAAAAAGAGTTGTAATTTTGAGATGGATTATAATTTTATGCTGAAAAGAACTATTATAAATACGTTAGAAGGAACCAAAACTATACAGATTCCCGAATGGAATGAAACCTATCATTCTCGTCATGGTATTTTGCAAGAAGCTCAACATGTTTTTATTTCAAATGGATTAGAAAAGGTAAATGTACCTGTGATTTCAATTCTTGAAATGGGATTTGGAACAGGATTAAATGCTTTATTAACCTTATATGAGGCTCTAGAAAAAAGCATGAAAATTAGCTATTACACATTAGAGAAATACCCTCTTATTATGGATGAAATCAATCAATTACAATACGGTTCCATACTTAATTCAGAAAAAACTGAAGAATATTATAGATTACTTCATGAAGCTGAATGGGGAGTAAATACCCATCTCTGTGAAAATTTTAGTATAATTAAATATCAAACAGATTTTAAAAACTTGAAAGACTTACCGATATCAAATATAAATTTGGTTTATTATGATGCATTTGGAGCAAGAGTACAGCCCGAGTTATGGGAAGTAAACATATTTAAAAGCATATATGATACGATGACATCGGGAGGGCTTTTAACCACTTATTCCAGTAAAGGAAGTGCTCGTAGAGCAATGCAGAGTGTTGGTTTTGAGGTTGAAAAGTTAATAGGTCCCAAGGGTAAAAGAGAAATGGTCAATGCATGGAAAAGATAAATAAATTAAATGTACGAGTATATGCGCTATTAATGAAAGATAATAGCCTTATGTTTTTAAACGAAATGTACGCCGGTAAACAATTACTTAAATTACCGGGAGGTGGATTGGAACTAGGAGAGGGTACCATACAAACACTGGAGAGAGAATTTAAAGAAGAATTGAATTTAGACGTTACCGTAAAAGAACATTTTTATACACAGGATTTTTTCCTGGAATCGGAATTGACGCCGGAAAGTCAGCTACTTACTATTTATTATAAAGTAGATTGTCAAGATTTTTCAAATTTAAAAATTATAGAAAAATCAATAAAAGAAGTGGTTTGGATTCCTTTGGAAACTATTGAGTTAGATAAGATTCCACTACCTATTGATAAAATTGTAATTAAAAAGTTACTCCAAAAAAACTCCTTTAGTATTTAGAATGATTTTACCGATTATATTAATTTATTCTAAATATAAATTCTTTAAAATCAGTTATTTAGAATAAATCTTTAAATCTTAATTTATAATTTTGTATCAAAGTTTTTAAATAAAATAATAATTGATATGGAATTAAAATTAGCTAAATGTTGTGGTAATTGCGAACATTTTTTAAATGGACAATTATGTTCATTAAAAGAAGTTGCGGTAGCTCAAAATCAGGTTTGTAACTCATATGAATTTAAAGTAATTCATCATAGAGAAGATGATTGTTTGAAATGTTCCAAATTTCAAAAATCAACTTGTGCTCATCCAAAAGTAGCTAGTGAGGGTATTATGTGTACTGTATGGTATCCGAGAGCTACAGCTTCATAAGAAACGATAAAAAATGATTTTTTTAATATAAAAGAGCTGATTTTTCTAAAATCAGCTCTTTTTAATAAAGACAACTATAACAATTGCAATCAAAATTATTTTTAAAATATTTGGTAAAAGGGATATAATATTTATATATGTTAATATTTCCTATCAATGATATAAACTGATGGGAATTTATAGAAAGTAAAAGATTTGAAAATGATTGTTGTATAGGAATAAAAAAGAGAGCTCAATAAAATTGAGTTCTCTAAATTGATAAATTAATGTATTAAAGTATGAGAATTTTAGAAATTCTCTAAAAAGAACGCTTAAAATTATTTTCAATATTTTTTAATATTGACAACATAATGGTAATTTCTTGTAGTCGGAATCTTTAGCTTTATATTTTTCATTACTGTACCCTGACTTGGCAATTTTCTTTAAAATAGCAGATAAAGACGTTTTCGTATCATCATAAGTAATAGTTGCAATTTTTGTGCCCGGATCCCATATTACAAGAGAAATATTTGGATCAGAGCCGGCACTTTCGATAGTTTGTTTACACATAGTGCAATTACCGAAAACTTTTACTTTTTCAATCTTTTGATTGACATTTTGCGCTTTTATTTCTGTTAAAGAAATAAGAACCAAGCAAAGGACAAATATTTTACTTAAAAATTTCATATAAAGGAAAATTATTAGTTAACATCTAAGCTTAAATTATACTTTGACACATAAAAATTAAAAATATTAATTTTTTTACTGTGCTATTTCTAATGACATATTTTTACCATTAAAGCTTAATTGATTAATCTTTTTTAACAATTGGTCTGTATAATTAGCATCAACTTCAAAAAAAGTAAATTTATCCCGAATATCGATTTCTCCAATATCGGCACGTGCACCTTTCGTATTTTTGTTAATAAGATCAATAACAGTCACTTTATTAAGATTATCTCTTTTACCTAAATTAAAGAAAAATCGAGTAAAATTGCCTTGCCTTTTACTTTTTCTATTCCTTTTATTTCCCTCCCTTGAATCATTTCTATCCTTACGGTCTTTACCTTTTCTGCTGTTCGTAGGTTTTTTTCCTCTTTCGGCAGCTCTTTCATTTTTATCAATAGGAGCAATATCTTTTTCATTTTTATAGAATTCCCAAGTTGATTTTAATTCAAGGAACATAACCCTTTTATAAAGTTCTTCCTTGGAAATGTCAGATAAATCGGGAGTGTTAGAAACTTCAAATTCTTCAGAATTAAAATCGGATTTTAGAAGTTTGTCAGATAAATAAATTTCTTTCGCTTTCAAGATATCTTCCTTAGTAGGTATCTTCATTTCTTCTACCTTAATAGATGTCTCTTTTTTAATGCGATTAAACTTAATCATCTCGCTAGGACGAATAATAGCAATTGATTCTCCGTCTTTACCGGCTCTACCGGTTCTTCCGCTTCTGTGAATGAAAACTTCAGGATCATCAGGTAAAGAATAGTGGATTACATGCGTTAGATCATTTACATCCAATCCTCGAGCAGCTACGTCAGTAGCAACCAGTATTCGTAAATTTTTCAAACGAAATTTTTTCATAACCAAATCCCTTTGAGATTGCGATAAATCTCCATGAAGCGCATCGGCGGCATAACCTTGGTGCATGAGAAAATCAGCAATGTTTTGAGTCTCAACACGTGTTCTACAAAAGATAATCGAATATATGTCAGGATTTGCATCCAGTACTCTACGTAATCCATTATTCTTTTGTCTATCGCGTACCATTACAAATTTATGAGTAATATTTTTCTTTACTTCATTAATACCTCCTGCAGATATTTTTTGCGCGCCTTTCATATAATTTTTAGCAATTGCCTCTACTTGTTTAGACATGGTTGCTGAAAATAATAAGGTTTGTCTTTCCTTCGGCGTTTCTTTTAATATGGTTTCCAATTCGGCCTTAAAGCCCATAGATAGCATTTCATCTGCTTCGTCTAAAATTAACCATTGAATTTGGTTTATTTTTAGAACCCCTCTTTTTAGTAAGTCATTAACCCTTCCCGGAGTACCAATTATAAGTTGAGGATTATTTTTCAAACCTTTAATTTGTTCGGAAATATTTGATCCTCCATAGACAGCCAGTGAACGTATTTGAGATAAATATTTAGAATAACTGGCAATATCTTTAGAAATTTGTAAGCATAATTCACGAGTAGGACAAAGTATTAACGCTTGAACATGTTTTTGATAAGGATCAATCATTTCTAGAATCGGCAACGAAAATGCAGCCGTTTTTCCTGTACCGGTTTGTGCTAAAGCTATTAAATCTTCTTCCTTCGATAGTAAGTAGGGAATGGTTTGCTTTTGGATTTCAGTCGGTTGAGTATAACCCAACTCTGTTATGGCCTTTAACAAATCATCTGATAGGCCATACTCTTTGAATAAATTCATCAATAATTTTTAAAAATCAATACAAAGATATGATTTGTTTGTTAATTAACAATTGAAGAATTTAGATATTGTTTGTTTATTACAAATGAATTTATCCGTATTTAATGATTTCTTCTAACTTATCAAGATCTTTTATAATAATATCTTTACCCTTTGTCTTAATTAATTTTTCATTTTCAAACTTGGTTAATGTATGAATAATGCTTTCTCTGGAATATCCTATTACCTCGGCAATTTCTGCCCGTGACAAATAAATACCCTTATAATTTTTATTACAGAATTTCAAAATAAACATTGCCATAGCCCCCTCTACATTTTTAAAGCTAAGATTAATGAGCCAATCCATAGTTTCCCGCATTTTGAACTCTAGCTTATTGCTTATTTTAAGATAAAATGAGGTGTTCATTTCACAAATTTTTTTGAAGAGATTTTTTGGAAAAACCATTAATTTAGAATCGATGAGGGAGTGAGTGCTATACGGATAATGTTCCATTAAAATGTAATCCTTTCCTATAATCTCACCTTTACGCGCTATATAAACTATTTTCTTTTTATTTCCTAATTGGTAGGTCAATTTACAATAACCCTCTACTACAAAATATATATTTGCTGCAAAACTACCCTGTTTGAAGAGGGCCTCTCTTGAATCAAAATCAACAATGCTACAATTTTGAGATAGAAATATTTTTTCTTCCTCAGTTAACATTGTATAAAAAGGAATAGTAGTAATCAGCTCATTCATTTTTTAAAAAAGTAAAATATTTCACTTACAAAAGTAATTATATTGTTTTTAAAATACAAATAACATCACTCAAAATAAATTGTGAAATTTTTAATTATCTGTTTACATTTGCAATTATTAATCAATTAAAAGTAAGATTTGTTATAAATTTTATATTAATTGTTAAGTATAAATAAAATTATTTTTTTAGATGAATAACACTTTAATGATTTTGCTCGAATTTATGGTTGTGATGGCAGCCATATTTATCGGGGCAAAAAAAGGAGGTTTAGGATTAGGTATTTTTGGAGGTTTAGGATTGGCTGTATTGGTTTTCGTTTTTAAGCTGAAGCCGCAAAATCCACCTATTGATGTAATGTTGATGATTGTTGCAGTAATCACGGCAGCAAGTACACTTCAGGCATCGGGAGGCATTGATTATATGGTTAATATTGCAGAAAAGCTGCTAAGAGCTTATCCCCCTGCCATTACAATCGTGGCCCCTCTAGTATCTTACATTTTTACAATTATTGCAGGTACAGGTCATATTGCATATGCGCTACTACCTATAATTTCAGAGGTGGCAACAGATGCAAAAGTAAGACCAGAAAGACCTTTAAGTATTTCAGTTATCGCTTCGCAACAAGCAATTACGGCCAGCCCCATATCTGCGGCTACAGCGGCTTTGTTGAGCGTTATAATGGTTAAAAACCCTGAATTAAGGCTTATGGATATTTTGATGATATCTATTCCAGCTACTTTAGTGGGAGTTATCGTTGCTGCAATCGTTCAAATGTTTGTAGGAGTGGATTTGGAGAAAGATCCAGAATACCAAAAAAGGATCAAGCAAGGTCTTTTAGAGATTAAGGAGGATAACAAGAAAAAAGAAGTAGGGTTTGGTGCAAAATTATCCGTAATAATCTTTTTGACCGGAGTAATAGGAATAGTTTTATTCGGTTCTGTAGATGGAATAAAACCAACCTTCAATGGTGAACCAATGGCTATGCCTCATATTATTGAAATACTTATGTTGGCTGCTGCCGGATGTATTTTAATCTTTACTAAAACCAATGTAGAAAAAATTGCTACCGGTTCAATTTTTTTAGCCGGAATGCAAGCGGTAATTGCCATTTTCGGAATAGCATGGATGGGAGATACTTTTTTTGCAAGTAACTTAGACTTTTTCAAAGGTTTATTGACTTCAATGGTAATGGAGTATCCGTGGACATTTGCTATTGCTTTATTTTTAATGTCAATTATGCTATTTAGCCAGGCAGCAACAGTAAGAGCGCTTATGCCTTTAGGAGTTTCCCTTGGAATACCAATCCCTAGCCTAATCGCGATGTTTCCTGCAGTAAATGGATATTTCTTTATACCGAATTATCCAACCATAATAGCAGCAATAAATTTTGATCGTACCGGTACTACTCGAATAGGAAAATATGTGATCAATCACTCATTTCAATTACCCGGATTTATTGCAACCATTGTAGCAGTTAGTGTAGGATTTGGCTTGGCATATCTCGTATTTTAAATAAAAATCAACCATAAAAACATATAAATTAAATAATCATGTACAGAATCGAAAACGATTTGATAGGAGATTTAGAAGTTCCAGAAAATGCATATTATGGGATTCAAACTCAAAGAGCTGTAAACAACTTTCATATCACAGGAATAAAATTATCTAAATTTCCGGAATTAATTAAAGCGTTAGCTTATGTAAAATGGGCAGCGGCTGAAACAAATTGTGAACTAGGAGTTTTAGATGAAAATATCAAAAATGCAATTGTTAAAGCTTGTCAAGAAATCATAACCGGTAAATACGATAATGAATTTCCAAGCGATGTTATACAAGGAGGAGCAGGTACTTCTACCAATATGAATATTAATGAAGTAGTAGCTAATATTGCGTTGGAAATTATGGGACATAAAAAAGGAGAATATCAATTTTGCTCTCCTCATGATCACGTAAACCTTTCACAATCAACTAACGATGCCTATCCAACTTCCATAAAATTAGCAGCAATTAATTCCAATAAGGTATTGATTGATCATTTAAAACAGCTGATTGAATCTTTTCGTAAAAAAGGAAAAGAATTTATGCATGTGTTAAAGATGGGAAGAACCCAATTACAAGATGCAGTTCCTATGACTTTAGGTCAAGAATTTGAAGCATTTGCAGAAACTTTAAGTGAAGATGTAGAAAGGCTAACTCAAAATTCTAATTTATTTTTAGAAATAAATATGGGTGCTACCGCAATTGGAACAGGTTTAAATTCTATTCCAGGATATGCGGAACTATGTGCTCAAAAATTGTCAGAAATAACCCAATTACCATTTGTATCAGCAAAAAATTTAGTAGAAGCAACTCCGGATACAGGTTCTTATGTAATCTATTCCTCAGCATTAAAAAGAGTTGCTATAAAATTATCTAAAATTTGTAACGATTTACGATTGTTATCATCTGGGCCACGATGTGGACTTAATGAAATAAATTTGCCGGCTATGCAACCGGGTTCATCCATTATGCCTGGAAAAGTAAATCCGGTAATACCTGAAGCCATGAATCAAACATGTTTTAAAGTAATAGGAAATGATTTAACTGTTACTATGGCTGCAGAAGCCGGACAGCTTCAATTGAATGTAATGGAACCCGTTATTGCCTACAGTCTTTTAGAATCAGTTCATATATTGATGAATGCTATGGATTGTTTACGTATCAACTGTATTGACGGTATTACAGCCAATGAGCAACATTGCAAAGATATGGTGCTTAATAGTATTGGAATAGTTACTGCATTAAATCCATATATCGGATATAAAAACAGTACTAAAATTGCTAAAGAAGCTTTAACAAAAAATTTAAGTGTTTATGATTTAGTACTCGAGAACAAGCTTTTATCGAAAGAAAAGTTAGATGAAATATTAAACCCCGAAAATATGCTGGGGCCGCATAAGTATAAAGATTAATATATTAGAAAAAGCAACTGAGTAATCAGTTGCTTTTTCTTTTTAAGATATAAATCTATATAAATGTTGGAATATTAATGATAAGTATAATATAAAAAATATAAAAAACAGGAAGAATATAATTCAATAAGCAAATAGTTAAAAAATATAAGTCCATTTTGTTGGCATATTAATTGTGTTTTATATGGGGGTAGCTCTTTAAAGAGATAAAAATAATATTTTCATTTTTTTATCTTTAATTAACCTAGAAAATATTTATTAAAAAACAAGATATATGGAATGGATTTTAAAAACTATTCAAAACTCTCCTGAATTAGCTATCTTTCTCACACTAGCTTTGGGATTTGCAATAGGACAAATAAAAATTAAAGGATTCAGTTTAGGCGCAGTTACAGGAGTCCTATTAATGGGAGTATTAATAGGACAATTAGGGATTTCAATATCACCTACCGTAAAATCTGCCTTTTTTCTTATATTTTTATTTGCAGTAGGTTATAGTGTGGGACCTCAATTCGTACACGGTTTAAAAAAAGAGGGATTACCACAAATTGCATTTGCAGCTTTAGTATGTGTAGCTTGTTTATTAGTAGGGTGGGTAGCAGCTATTATAGCAGGTTTTGATGTAGGTAATGCAGCAGGATTATTAGCTGGAGCAAATACCATATCAGCAGTAATAGGAGTAGCTTCAGATACCATCAATCAATTGAGCATAGATTCCTCTCAAAAACAACAATTAATTAATCATATTCCTGTCGCCTATGCAGTAACCTACATCTTCGGAACAGCAGGTACGGCTTGGTTTTTATCCTCCATAGGGCCTAAACTCTTAGGAAAAGATGTAGTCGGTCAAACTAAAAAGTATGAAGAATCTTTAGGAGGAGCTATTCAAGATGACGATTCAAGCTTAGAGTATGCTTATGATGGAGCAACTTTTAGAGTTATTGAAGCAAGTAGTAATTATTTTGATCAAAAACGCACGGTAAAAGAGGTAGAAAAATTTCTTGTAAATAAAGATTGGCCGGTATATATAGAAAAAATACGAACTTCATCCAATAACGAAATTATTTCTGATCCCACTCCAGATACTTCTATTAATAAGGGAGATAAGATGGTTTTAAACGGCCCCTTAGAAACTATACTTTCCGATGAAAATTATGTAGGTAAGGAAGTCGCAGATTTAGAGCTGTTAGATTTCAAGGTTGAAAGTTTAAAGGTGATTGTTGCTAATAAAAAAATTATAGGAAAATGTCTTCATACTCTTAAATACAATAAAAATAGACATGGAGTAATCATACGTAAAATACATAGAGGAAAAACAACAATTCCCTTATTGAAAAATGTAACATTACAAAGAGGAGATGTACTAGAAATTGAAGGAAGAAAATCGGACGTAGATAAATTTGCTTCTTATTTGGGATATCCTGAAAGACCTACTAATGTTTCAGATATTTTATATATAGGATTGGGGATATTCTTAGGGGGCATATTAGGGTCATTAACTATTAGAACCGGTAATATCCCTTTAAGTTTAAGTGCCAGTGGGGGAGTATTGATCATGGGAATTATTTTTGGTTGGTTACGATCTTTACGTCCTACTTTCGGATATATACCTTCACCATCGATATGGTTGATGAATAATTTAGGGTTAAATATGTTTATTGCAGTAGTAGGAATAAATGCAGGACCCGATTTTATTTCCGGATTAAAAACAGCCGGAGTCAGTTTATTTATCGCAGGTATATTTGTTAGTATTGTACCGATGCTTGTAGGTATATTATTAGGAAGATATGTATTTAAATTTAATCCAGCCATAACTTTAGGAGCTTGCGCGGGTGCAAGAACAACAACAGCCGCACTCGGAGCATTAGAAGATACTTTACAAAGTAAAGTCCCCGCTTTATCTTATACAACTACCTACGCTGTTGGTAATACACTACTCATTATATGGGGGGTCGTTATTGTTTTGTTAATGAGCTAGCCATTGAACTTAAAAATTAGAAAATAAAAATTATAGAACAATGGATATATCTAAATTAAAAACTTCTCGCCATAAAGAACAACAATTAGAGCAGTTAAGCCCTTTTGAATTAAAGAATGATTTAATTAAATTAGCTACAGACCAACAGACAAAACCTGTAAGAACTATGTTAAATGCGGGACGAGGTAATCCAAATTGGGTAGCCACCGTCCCACGAGAAGCATTTTTTACCCTTGGGCGTTTTGGTATTGAAGAGTGCAAAAGAACCTTATATAAATCGGAGGGATTAGCAGGGATTCCTGAAAAAAAAGGTATAGGAAAAAGATTTGAAACATTTTTGGAAAAAAACAAAGATCAACCTGGAATAGAGCATTTACAAAAGACCTATAAATATGGAATTGAAAAACATAAATACGATCGTGATAGTTGGGCGCATGAATTAGCTGAAGGGATAATTGGAGACCAATATCCGAGTCCGGTAAGAATGTTAAAACATATAGAACCTATCGTACATGATTATTTAATTCAAGAAATGTGCGGAAATAATTCGCAAAGAAGCGGAAAATATGATATTTTTGCAGTCGAAGGAGGAACTGCAGCCATGTGCTATATATTTGATTCTTTAATGGAAAATTATTTGTTAAGGAAAGGAGATCATATAGCCTTAGGTGTTCCTGTTTTTACTCCTTATTTAGAAATACCAGAATTGAAAAGATATAATTTTAAAGTAACATATGTCCACGGAACAGGAAAAAATAGTGATGGCACTTCCAACTATCAATATCCGTATGAAGAATTGGATAAATTAGGGGATAAAACTATAAAAGCATTTTTCATCGTCAATCCAAGTAATCCGACTTCAGTTGAGATTTGTGATAAAAGTAGGAAATATCTTGTAAAAATCGTTAAAAATCTCAACCCGAATTTAATGATTTTAACCGATGATGTATACGGTACATTTGTACCTAAATTCAATTCATTAATGAATGAATTACCACAAAACACTCTTTGTGTATATTCTTTTTCTAAATACTTTGGGGCAACAGGATGGCGATTAGGAGCAATTGCTTTATATGAGGATAACATTTATGATAAGATGCTTAAAGCAATCCCCGAAAAAGAAAAAGCTAAAACTGCAAAACTATATTCCAGTTTAACACTATATCCTGAAAAACTTAAGTTTATAGACCGTTTGGTAGCGGACAGTCGTCAGGTGGCATTAAATCATACAGCTGGTTTATCTTTGCCGCAACAAATACAGATGATGTTATTTGCTTCCTTCGCTTTACTGGATAAGGAAAATAAATATAAAAAAGTCTGTACAGACTTAGTAAAGCATCGATTTAATTTACTTTGGGAAGGAATGAATATTCCTATAAAACCAGATCCGGAAAGAGCTTCTTATTATTGTGAAATAGACATTCACGAATGGGCGTCTAAAAATTATGATAAAGATTTTGTAACCTTCTTGGAAAAAAATTTTGAACCGGTGGATATACTCTTTAGATTAGCCGAAAAATCATCCATAGTATTATTGAATGGAAGCGGCTTTGCAGGTCCGGAATGGTCGGTTAGAGTTTCTTTGGCAAATTTAGATGACAAGGATTATAAAATAATAGGAAAAAAGCTTTCTGAAACAATGAATGAATACGTAGAGGCATGGAAAAGTACAAAAAAATAAAATCAAATATTAATTATAAATAATTTAACTATGAAAACAAAAAAATTAAAAAATTTGTTAAGTTTGTTTGTACTGCTTATATTTATGGCGGCAAACGCACAGTACAAACCTACTATTTACATTTTGGCTACGGGAGGAACTATAGCCGGTCAAGGGTCATCCTCTGTTACACAGGCATATAAACCCGGTTCTATTACAGTAGATGAACTTTTAAGTGCAGTTCCCTCCATCAAAGACGTTGCTAATATTAAAGCAGAACAAGTTGCCAATATAGGTAGTCAGGACATGAATGATGACGTATGGCTTAAATTATCGAAAAGAGTTAACGAATTACTTAGCCAAAAAGATGTAGACGGAATTGTGATTACTCATGGTACCGATACGCAAGAGGAGACAGCTTATTTCCTTAACTTGACGGTAAAAAGTAATAAACCGGTAGTTTTGGTTGGATCCATGCGTCCTTCAACAGCCATTGGCGCAGATGGTCCTAGAAATATTCACAATGCAGTAGCATGTGCCGCATCCGCAGAATCACTTGGAAAAGGAGTAATGGTAGTAATGGATGATAAAATTATAGGAGCAGATGATATTACCAAAACTCATACACTTGATGTTGGAACTTTTGAAGATCCTAATTATGGTAATCTTGGAATCATGTATAACGGAAAACCTATCTATACAAGAGAATCCGTAAAAAGACATACTATAAATTCAGAATTTGACATTACAAATATAAATAAACTACCAAGAGTGGAAGTTGTTTTAAGTTATTCTAATGCGAAGTCTTTATTTATAGATGCAGCCGTTAATGCAGGTGCAAAAGGAATAGTTACTGCAGGAGTGGGTAATGGAAATATTACAACCGATATGCAAAATGCATTAGTAAATGCGGTAAAAAGAGGAGTAGCGGTTGTTCGTTCCTCTCGTATACCTATGGGACCTACAGCACAATATGATGAAGTGGATGATGATAAATATGGGTTTACAGCCTCTTGGTATATAAATCCATATAAAGCTAGAATATTATTAATGTTAGCGTTAACCAAAACAAACAATTATAAAGAAATTCAAAGAATGTTTACAGAATATTAAAATGAAATTAAGTATTACGAAAAAAATCCTTTTAGCAGTAAGTTGTTTATTTTGCTTAGCAAACTACGGACAACAAACAGATTCAAATTCAGGAGACAACAATACTGTCAATAATGAATCATCTTTTAAATCTATTTTAGATAAGCTTTTGAAAGATGATCAGATGTTAAATATCATGCTTGATACGCGTATAGACTATCAAGCTACTTTTAAAGATAGTGAAACAGAAGAAAGTAGCTTTCGAGGAAATACAGTAAAATTATGGTTTGTTGGGGAAATAGTTCCAGGATTTCGCTACAGAATACGTCATCGAATAAACACACCTCAGAATCCTCTTTATAGAGACAATTATTCTTCAGCTACCGATCAAGCGTATTTTGAAATTGATGCAGGTAAACGATGGACTTTTAGAATTGGTAAGCAAGCCGTTCAATTTGGTACCTTTGAATTTGACTATAATGCAGCTGATTTATATTTGTATACCATGGCTTATAATGATTTGGATGCCTATAAAACAGGTGTTAATGTCGCTTATAATGCAGGAGGACAAACATTGAATTTTCAAGTTGTAAACTCTGATGCACCTCAGTTTTCAACTGAAAAATATAAAAACAAATCTTTAGCAGGAGTATTTTTATGGGAAGGTAGCTTGTTTAACAATGCACTTAAAACTCGTTATGGTTATGGAGCATTTCAACATGATGCAAGCAAATACTATAATTGGATAACTATTGGTAACCAAATTAATATTCAAAAATTTACAGCAGAATTAGACTGGTATATGGGAGATCGTGATATGAATTATGGAGATGTTGTTCAAAATGACTTAGGATTAAGACACGTAAGAGACAACTCTGTATCTGTTAATTTTAAATATGATTTAGGAAAAGTAAAACCCCTTATCAAAGGAGTGTGGAATAAAAGAAGAGATCAGTTGAATTCTTCTTCATATATAAATGGAGGAGTACAGGCAGCGGTTGAATATTATCCTTTTACAGATCCAGCATTGAAAGATTTAAGATTCCACGTTATGTATGCCTATAATAGGACAAATTTCAACGGAATATATAATGATTTAGATGGAATAAACGGCAATCAAATTATTGCAGGACTTCGTTGGTTCTTGAAAATTAAATAGATTTTTTATTTATACTTAAATATTTTGACTTTAAAGCCTTATAAATTTTTATTTATAAGGCTTTTTAAATTTTTCTCTTTTCTAAAGTAAAATAGTTTTTTATTTAGATTTTCCGATAACTTTTTACATTTTACGTATTATTTTACCGGTTGGCGTCCTCGCAAAACTATTTATATAAATTATTTCTTTAGGCTTTTCATACCTATTTGCATAATTAAAATCAAGGATCTGCCTTTCAAGTTCAAGATCTTTTTTTCCAGCTATTATTAACACTACTTTATTCCCTAATAAAGGGTCTTCTAAGGAAGATATGATAAAATCTGAATTAATAACTGATTTGAGCTGTTTTTCTACTTGTTCGGGAAATATCTTTATTCCACCTGAGTTAATCACATGATCAATTCTTCCTATCCATTCGAATTCGTTATCGGAAATTATGGAAACCAAATCATTTGTAATAATTTCTTCTTTCAAAAATGGAGTAAGAATACATAAGCATCCTCTTTTATCTATGCGCATTTTTGTATTCGGCATAAGTTTAAAAAAAGGTTTTGTATTATTGCCCGATACTTTTTTAAGGGCTATATGAGAAATTGTTTCCGTCATGCCAAAAGATTCGTAAATGTCCGTGGGTCGAGTTTTTAATTTGGATTGTAGTTGTGAAGATAGCTGAGCTCCTCCGATAATTAACTTTTTTATAAAAGAGAGCTTGTCTAATGAATTTTCGACCTGCATGGGCGTCATGGCAGAAAAAGTAAATTCCATTGTAATATTTTCCAAAGGATGAGAAACAGGTTTAATACAATAAAGATCGAGTTTCCATACAATAGCTCTAACCAGCATCATTTTTCCGGCAATATAGGAAGAAGGCATACAAAGAAGTGCACGATCTTTTACCTGTAAATGTAAAAATGTACCCGTCATTTTAGCACTTTGAATCATAGCTTTTTTTGAAAGCTCTATATTTTTAGGAATTCCGGTAGAACCTGACGTTTTGGTCGTAATTGTTGCGGATGGGGCATACCAATCTTTTAAAAAATCAATAATATCTTTCTGCCAACTTTCTTTACTAGGTATTTTGTCTATTTCAATCTGTTTTGAGAAATCCAAATGTATCATACGTAAAATTTCTATATAATTATATTGGCTAATTTTTATAAAAAAAGCTTACTAAATGTCTAATTTAGTTTAATAAATTCATCTAATCTAAATTATGAATAAATATTTATGTCTAATTATTTAATTCATTCTAAGAATAAGTTTTAAAACTTACATTTAGTATAAATTTTACTTGTTAATCAACAAGTAATGGAGCTGTAATTAAATAAATTGTAATGAATTTACCCACTATATGATGGTTAAGGATTATAAAAGAGATATTCACCTATTACCGATAAATTTGTTGGAAAATTATTGGTAAATAAACTTCCCGTCCCTAAACCTTGAGGCATATCTTTATTAAACAAAGCAGTCCACTGTGCAATAGCATTTAATCCAACATTAGATTCCAATGCAGAAGTAATCCACCAATCAATATTTTTGGCTTTGGCTATATCAATCCACTCTTGAGATCCATTCCAGCCTCCTATTAGAGAAGGTTTCAATATGATGTATTGAGGGGAAATATGTTCTAATGTTTTTTCTTTCTGATCTTTATAAAATTTTCCAATCAGTTCTTCATCTAAAGCAATAGGGGTAGGGGTATTGCTGCATAAATCAGCCATTTGATCTTCATGTCCGGCTTTAATAGGTTGTTCTATAGAATGAATGTTAAGTTTGGCAAGCTGCTCTAATACCTTTTTTGCTTCTTTATAGCTAAATCCTCCATTGGCATCAACCCTTAGCTCTAATTGATCGGCAGAAAATTCAGCACGTAAATTTTGTAGAATTTTATGTTCTTCTTTCCAGTTAACTCCGATTTTCAGCTTTATGCAACTGTAGTTTTGTTCGAGCTTTTGACGTATTTGTTCGCGCATAAAGTCTAAACTTCCCATCCAAATTAATCCGTTAATTTTAATTCCTTTTTTACCTTCAGTGAATTCCGAAGGAAAAAATAATCCATTTTTTTTACTTTCAAGTTGAGAAAATACCTGCTCGATTCCAAATTGAATGGAAGGAAACTCTTGACAATCATTTAGAAGAAACTCTTTTCCTTCATTGATGTGATCACACACCCATTGAAGTTTACATTCATAATTTACCTCAGCATCTGCACTTAATCCTTTAAAAAAACTGCATTCTCCAACATATTCGCCAGATGAATGTTGTACCGTTATGAAGTAAGTAAGTTTTGTATTTAATATGCCGCGGGAAGTACCGGCAGGTCGTTTAAATTGTAATTCGTAAGAATTGAAATTTGCTTTAATCATATAAAAATAATTATGAATACTAAATTATTTATCTTAACTTGAGCTGAATTTAATACTCAATCAAATAATTTTATTAACGCTAAAATTACAAATAATATGAAGAAAATTTTATTATTTTGGGCATTCTTGTCATCCACTTGTTTTTTCTATTCTCAGCTAATAGAAGTGCAGGAGATAGAAATAAAATCTATCCCTACAGATTATTATTCCCAAGCGTATGGTACGGGGTATGATTTAAAAACAAGTTTAAAGGAAATAATTAAACGAAACCATGCTCCAATCGGTTATAAAGGACTGTGGAATTTGTATAAGTCTAAAGATGCTTTTAGTGATAAATGGTATGAAAAAGATGGTACAATTTTAGATATTTATTCAGAAGTTCCAAATGGGATTGATCCATACAATTATCGTGTCGGAGTAGACCAATGTGGAAATTATCGTAAAGAAGGAGACTGTTACAACAGAGAACATTTAATTCCCCAATCCATATTTTATAAAAAAGATCCCATGGTGTCTGATGCTTTTCATATTTGGCCTACCGATGGAAAAGTCAATGCTATGCGGAGCGATTATCCGTTTGGTAAAGTGGGTGCAAGCACTTGGGTATCAAAAAATGGTTCTAAATTAGGAAATAGCGATAATACAGGATATTCTGAAGGATATAAAGGAATTGTTTTTGAGCCTATCGATGAGTTTAAAGGAGACATAGCTCGCGCTTTTTTTTATTTTGCAACTCGATATGAAGACGAAATTAGTTCTTGGAGTTTTGATATGTTTAATAGAACAAAAAATCAAGTGTTTACGGAAGCGTTTAAAAATATTTTGCTTACCTGGCATATGATGGATCCTGTCAGCGATAGAGAGATAGCAATGAATGAAGCGATATATAGTAAACAAAAAAACCGTAATCCATATATTGATCATCCGGAATGGGTAGAAATGATATGGGGAAAGATCCTTAAAAGTGAAAATTTTGAATATCAACCCAGAAACTTTTTGGAAATATATCCCACACTTTCTTCAGGAACGGTTTATATAAAATCTCAGGATGGTAAATCTTTAGTTAAAAAAGTAATGGTGTTTTCATTAAATGGGGTCTTGATGCAAACTATTGAAAATCATAGCAGTAACCTTATAATAACCGTTTATATTCCTAAATCCGGTAATTACATTATAAAGGCCGTGGGACATGACTTTGAAGTTAATAGAAAAGTTATAATAAAATAAAGATTAAAAGAATGTAAAAGAGGGTAAATTATTAATTTTACCCTCTTTTGTTTAAACAATATATGATTTTACCATTTACATAAAAAACACCGAAAGACTTCGAGCTCCTTGTGCCCCACGAACCATCACAGCACCGATGTCGGCTGTTGCTGAAGGTCCGAGCATAAAACAACCGTAATTGCTTTCCTGAAGATTTATTTTGGAATAGGCTTCATACATATCTCTAACCATTTTTTGCGGTTTTAATAAGATAATTAAATGCTGGGAAAGAAAACCTAAAGAAGTGACTATCATATCTTTTTCAGTCATCCACACCATACCATTTTCGGAAACTCCGAACTGCGCACGAATAATACCTACATCTACATTTTCTAATTGATGAGAATCAGTTAGAGGAGATAAGTCTTTGTTTCCTTGAAATTCAACTGCGGCAGAACAGATAACTTTTGCTTGAGGATGTAATTCTTTAATTTTGTTATTTCCTTCCTCAATTGAATTTATATCGTACCAGGTTCCTGCATTTGCAACTAAATTATCTTTAAATTCTTGTAATATATCTTGATTGTTTTTAGGAAATAAGGGGATTTTCGGATAAGGAAATTGAGTGCCCTGAGGCTTGTTTTTGCGAATAGCGTCTAAAATATGTTCTTTTGTACTAGTCATTTTTTTCTTTTCTGTTTTTAATATACCATTCTCTAAATGTATTTTTTGCCATAGAAAACATTTCACGTTCTTGAGTCCATGGATTTATATTGCTGTATAATAAAAAATCTGGGACTACAGGTAAAACTTTTTCAGCTGCCGCCTCAGTGGTCCTAAATAAGCGAGGATGTCCGAAAACGGTTCCTGCTGCCTTAAGTGCATATTTTCTATTAGAAGGCATATAGCCATTATCTACAACCATTTTTCTCCATTTATAAATTTGGCCGGAGATATCTATTTTCACCGGACATACATCGGAACAAGAACCGCAAAGGGTGGAATGATAGGGAAGTTCTTTATATTTTTCAAGGTCGAAAGTAGGACTTAGAATAATTCCTATAGGCCCGGAATAAGTAGATTCATAAGACAATCCGCCGCTTCTACGGTAAACAGGACAAGTATTCATACATGCACCGCAGCGTATACATTTAAGCGAAGTCCAAAAATCTTCCATCCCTAATCGCTCCGATCTTCCATTATCCGTAATAATGATATGTAATTCTCCATTTTTTCTGGGTCCGGAGAAGTGTGAAGTATATTGCGTTGCCGGAGTACCTAAGGCACTTCGAGATAATAAACGTATAAAAATACCTAAATCTTCAACTTTGGGAATAATTTTTTCTATTCCTATACTGGCTATGTGTAGAGGCGGAACAGAAGCCCCAATATCGGCGTTTCCTTCATTGGTACAAACAACAAAAGTACCGGTTTCAGCTATTGCAAAATTTGCACCTGTCATTCCGGCTCCAGCTCGTAAAAATTTGGGCCTTGCATTGTTTCTCATAGCCTCATTGAGTGAGTGAGCATCTGTATCGTTAGGATCCGTTCCAATGGTTTTTGCAAAGAGTTTGGCTATATCCTCGGTTGTTTTCTCAATAGCAGGCATAACAATATGAGCCGGGGGTTCGTGGGATAATTGTTGGATTCTTTCTCCTAGATCGGATTCAGTAACTTCAATACCTTTAGATTCTAAAAAGCTGGTCATTCCGCATTCTTCTTGTAGCATTGATTTGCTTTTTATAATTTCCGTTACTTTTCTTTCTTGTAAAATATTATAAACTATCTCATTATGCTCTTGCGCATCTCGTGCCCAATGTACTATTGCACCTCTTTTGGTAGCATTTTCAGCAAATTCACTCACGTATTCATCCAAATGAGATAGACTGTGTTCTTTAATTTTCGATGCTAAGACTTTCAACTCTTCCCATTCAGGTATGCTTTGGGCTATCCGATCGCGTTTTAATCGAGCATTCCAAAGGTTTTTATCATGCTCTTTCTCATGAATGTTATCTTGATTAATGAAATCTGCCGAGTTTTTTTCAATGTTGACAACCTTTTTTTTCATTTTTCTAGTTTAAAATGGACCTCCGTTAAGAACTTGTGCAATATGTAAAAAGGGTAGGTGGGTTACTCCGTTTTTTAAAGCAACTCCCTTTTGATGCATTAAACAAGACATATCGGGAGAAACCACATATTCTGCTCCACTGGTAATATAATCAGAAATTTTATCTTTGCCCATTTTCCCGCTTACTACTTCATCTGTAACGCAAAAGGTACCTCCAAAACCACAGCATTCATCTGGACGGCTCATTACCGCTAGTTCCAATCCCTTCACCATTTTTAATAAGTCTGCAGATTTATTATAAGGTGTTCCCATTATTTCTGAAGGCTTGGCTATGCCTAAGCCTCTTATTGAGCTGCAACTGTTATGTAAAGCTATTTTGTGATTGAATGTAACATCCGGTAATTCTTTAATTTGTATAATATCATGTAAAAATTCAACTAATTCATAGGTATTCTTCCTGACATGACAAACGTCTTCATTTTGTTCTAAATTATCAAAATGCATACGAACTTGTTTAACGCAACTTCCAGCCGGACCTACAATATATTCGTAATCTTTAAAATTACTAATAAAAAGCATTTCTGCTGCTTCCGCACTTTTATAATCTCCTTCATTAGACATTGGTTGACCGCAACATGTTTGTTCTAAAGGATATTCAACGTCCATTCCTAATTTTTCCAATAACTCCAATGTAGCTATTCCAACTTCGGGATAAATAGCATCTATATAGCAAGGAATAAATAAACCGATTTTCATAATAGATTTTCAATTTTATGGATAAATTTCTTATTTAAAATCATTCTAAATTAAAATAAATATTCAATTTATATTGTTTTCATAATTACGTTGTAATTAGTAGTCAATGCAAAGATTGTGCTTAATCAGATATTTTTGTCAAAATTTTTTTCAACTATCTTTGCTTAAAAATTATATTTCTGGTATTTACGAAATTGATTGGATAATATATGAAGGTAACGGATTCATTGAGCGGATTAGCTATAGAAAAAAAATATTTGTTGGCAGTAAGTGGAGGGGTAGATAGTATGGTTTTAATGCATCTATTTTATAATTCTCCTTATCAATTTAGTGTTGTTCATTGTAATTTTCAACTTCGTGGAGAAGATTCTTTGTCCGATGAAAAGTTAGTTCGGGAATATTGCTATGCTCGTGGAATTGAATTGTTCGTTAAATCTTTTGATACTTTAAAATTGAAAAAAAATAGAGAATCTATAGAAATGGTTGCCCGAAATTTGAGATACGACTATTTTAGGGAACTAGCCAAAGAACAATTATTTGATTATCTAGTCACTGCACATCATCTCAACGATAATGTAGAAACATTTTTTATTAATTTATTAAGAGGTTCCGGGAGTAAGGGGTTATCCGGTATGAAAAAGATTTCTGATTTTGTTTTAAGACCTTTATTATCTTTTCCTCGAAAAGAAATTGTAGCATTTGCACAAGAAAACTCTATTCCCTGGAGGGAAGATGCATCCAATTACACCTTAGAGTATTTAAGAAATAAAATTCGACATAAAATTATTCCCGAGTTTATGGATATAAGTTCAGAATTTCTAAGGCAGGTAGATAAGAGCATGAGTATTTTACATGAAACGCAATCTTTTATAGAATTTAAAGTGCAAGAACTGCAAAATGAAGCTAGCATTACCGTAGAAGAAGGAATAAAAATTTTTTCTTTAGATAAGCTTAAAAAAGCGGATTTTCTCTTATCTTACCATTTGCTTTCTCAATACGGTTTTACGAATAAAGAGGATTGTATCAACATTATAAATTCACATACAGGAAATATTTTTGAATCTAATACATTTAAAGTTTGGATAGATAGGGGAAGAGTATTGCTTGAAGAAAAGAAAAAAAATGTTTCTATAAAAAATTCGATTACTATAAAATCAATTCCGTTTATGATACAAGAACCTGTTGCTGTTAAGTTGTATGAGAAGAATATCAGGGAAAGTAATGCGAATGAGATTGTTGATTTGGATAAAATTGAATTTCCATTAACCTTAAGAAATTGGCAAAATGGCGATGTGTTTTATCCTATAAATGGGTTGGGAAAAAAGAAAGTAAGTAAATATTTAAAAGATTCTAAGGTTTCAAATTTCCAAAAAGAGAAAGTAATGGTATTGTGTAATAAATTAGGAGAAATTATTTGGCTGGTCGGATTTCGTCTAGATGATCGTTTTAAAGTTTCAGATACCAGTAAAAGATTTCTGCATCTATTCTATAATCTTTAAAACTTATTTACTTATTAATAGGTATAAATTATTCCTTATTAAATATAGAAGGTATTATGTTTGTATCTGATACTTGAAAATTTAAATAATAAAAATGTATTCTAAGATAAAAAATAAAATTCTATTTATAGTTCATTATTTAAGATATGATATCTGGAGGATAAACGGAAACGACAGTACTCACATTAAAACAATTTTTATAAATATTACTAAGGCTTTTTTATTGACCTTCAGAAATATTAATGGATCACAAATTAATACACGTGCGGCAGCTCTTACCTATAATTCTCTCTTATCTATTGTACCGTTGTTAGCCGTCTTATTTGCCATTGCCCGAGGTTTTGGTTTTCAAAACTTAGTTGAAACACAATTATTCCAATATTTTACGGGACAGAAAATAGTTCTTTCAAAGGCTATGCAATTTATAGACGGATCTATAGATTACGCCCAAGGAGGTGTATTTTTAGGAATCGGGATTGTAATTCTTTTCTATACTGTGGTCACTCTTCTCTCAAGTATCGAAGATAATTTTAATATAATCTGGAGAATTAAAAAAGGTAGAACGTTTTCTCGACAATTTACAGATTATTTAGCTTTAATCCTTATTGCGCCTTTATTTTTGATATGTAATGCCGGTTTATCTATATTTCTAAATTCAACAGCAAATATTAATATAATAGGTGCGGTCATTAACCCAATACTCAAAATATTGCCTTATATAATTATTATCTTACTCTTCACATTTTTATATATTTATATACCTAATACAAAGGTAAAGTTTAGCGCAGCAGTATTAGCAGGTATTGTAAGCGGAAGCTGTTTTCAGATTTTTCAAATGTTATATATTTCCGGACAATTCTGGATAGCCAAATATAATGCAATTTATGGAAGTTTTTCAGCATTACCATTATTGATGTTATGGCTTCAGCTGAGTTGGTTTATTTGTTTATTTGGAGTGCAATTATCTTTTTCTTATCAAAATGTAAATAAATTTAGTTTTGAAAAAGATATTTCAAATATAAGCAGGCGTTATAAAGATTTTATACTTTTAATGATTACCACACTTATTATAAAGAGGTTTGAAAGAGGAGATAAGCCATATACAGCAGATGAGTTGTCTGAAACTTTTAAAATACCTACGCGTTTAACTAATGATTCTTTATACTTTTTATTACAGGTAGGCTTACTTGCTGAAACTCCACTGGAAAACGATTTAGTAATTGCTTACATCCCGGCCATAGATATTAATCATATAACCCTCATTTATTTTTTAAATAAGATAGATCAATATGGTTCTGAAAATTTTAAAATAGATATACAGGGAGATATTAAAAATATCTGGAATAAGACTTTAGAAATAAGAACTATGATTTATGAACATGAAAAAAATACTTTACTTAAAGATTTATAGTTATTCTGATATATAAAAAAGTAAATTTTCTAAACTATATTCAACAATTGAAAATAATATTATAAAATTTTTATTCCTGATAGGCGCCTAAAGCAGGAGCGGAGGTTCTTGGGAATCCGTTAATATCTAGTGGAACGGATAATGCATAGGTTAAATTTCCTTTTCCTAATGCAGGTGAATCTTCAGTAAGACTAAGCAAACATTCAGAATAACCTGTTTTATAAAATAAAGGGTCTTTATTTAAAATTGTGTGTATAAAATTATTATCCGTATCGACATGAATAGAATTGCTATTATTCTTAATAAGATTCGTATCAAAAGAATAAAAGAAAGGAGCGTTGGGATTATTATCTATATAAAGACTATTGTAATTATTTACCCATAAAATACAGTTCTTAAAAGAAGCATTGAGTTGTTTATATTGGAGTTTTCCGGATTTCTGATGGGAGTTGGATAAGTAAACCGCATATCCTGCCCCGGCATTTAAATTCCAATAATTTGCAAAAGTACAATGGGTAAAATCATAATTTCCACCATATAGGGCTATCAAATCGGAAGTACCACAATTATTTAAGGCAAGATTTTTTCCTTCAACATTTCCTCCTATAGAATATATTCCTCCATATAGAAAATTATAAATCTTTGAATTTGAAATTATTAATTGAGCGTTGTCCTCTAAATAAAAAGCGTTATTTCCACCTTTGATTACGGCATGATTAACTTTTGCCAAAGAATTACGAGCTAATCGAATTTGATCCCAATTACCAGGAAGAGAATCATATCTGGATTCATGACGATCTCCACGTATAATTACCTCTTTATGTAAAGAGCCGTTTAAAGTAAGTACACTTCCGGAATCAATGAGTATAGATGCATTTTTATGAAGATATATTTTCGTTCCTTCGGAAACAGATAAGTTGGCATTATTTGTTAATTTTAAAGTGCCATATATTACTTTGGATTTTGAACTGTTCCAAAATAAATCATGAGATATTTCTTTAGTTCCTGATTTTGAAAAATAAAATTCTGCGTCTTCTATTAAAGAGAGTAATTTAACTTTTTGAGTATTTCCCATAGTATTGAAGATTAAATCCTCATCAGCCAAAGCTTCTGATGTGCTTATACCTTTGGGTGCTATTTCAATAAAAATATATAAACTGTCTTTAGAGCGTAAAGGAATGTTTTGAAAATTATTTGCATTCGAAGAATTACCCTCAAATCCGTCTACATTAATTTTAAATTGTGAAGATGAACCTTTTTCCAGATAAATTCCGGGAATCACCACATCATCATTTTGCTGATTATATACCTTGAGTACATAGGTTTCTGATCTTACAGTTGAGAATACGGTATCTAACATTACCGTGTCTTTGGAAAATCGAAGTGGCTTTGAGGCCGGATCATAATTATAATCATCTCTACATGAAAAAATTATAAGAACTAATAAAGATATAAATAGAAGGAACGATAATTTTTTCATATCAATTTATTTTTGCTAAGATATAAAGGAAATAATTCAATCTTTAAAATTTATATCCGACACTGAGGACCAAAGAATTTTGTCTTTTTTCCAATTTAAATTCTTCACCTGTATGTTTTTTTATAAACTTTGTTTCACTTTCATTAAATCCGAATTCATAACGGACATCAAAAGTAAGTTTGGCTAAATCGAATCCTCCACCTACCTGACCGGCAAGAGAAAAGTCATCTGTTTTAGTTTTTTTTATTCCTCTTAAAGAAATATCTTCATTTAAAGAAGTTGAAAATACAGGTCCAGCATACAATCTGATAACTTGCAGGAAATTAGATCCAAATAATAAAGGGATATCCAGTCTGTTGGAATGGGCGGTAAATTCTGTAGAATAGTTATAATCAAAATTTGTTTTCATGGATGAAAAATAAATTTCAGGTTGAATAAACCATCTTTCCATTTTTATACGGCTAAATAGTCCCGCATGCCACCCAATGTTATCAGTAGCTTTACTTTCTTTAATATTAGTTATAGTTCGTTTTAAATTGCCTTTATATCCAAAAGCCATACCTGCTTTCGCCCCAAATTCAACTTGTTGCGCAAACGAAACTATTGAAAAAAACAGTAAGAATAGTACTAAAAAATACCTTTTCATATGAAATGTTTTTTGCCTAATTTTTTTCAAAGATAATTATTATTTGTTACATTTGAAGAAGATTAAACCTAATAAGATAAGAACATGGAAATAATATATTACGGACATGCGTGTTTTGGATTTAAAACATCATCATCAACAGTCTTGGTCGATCCATTTATATCGGAAAATGAATTAGCAAAAGATATAAATATAGACGAAATTAAGGCGGATTATATTTTTTTGACCCATGCTCATTATGATCATATTTTGGATGTAGAGAGAATTGCTAAGAACAATAATTCTTCCATTTTGGCTAATCCTGAAATTACTGCACATTTTAAAAAATTAGGATTGAATGTGATTCCTATGAATATTGGAGGAGTTATGAAATTTAGTTTTGGTAAAGTTAAAATGGTGGCTGCGGTGCATAGCTCATCCTTTCCTGACGGAACTTATGGGGGATTAGCTTGCGGATACTTAATGAAAATGGATGGAAAAGTAATCTATGTTGCAGGAGATACTGCTCTTACCACAGATATGAAGCTGCTTCCATTTATTTACGGATATATCAACGTAGCAATCTTGCCAATTGGTAACTTCTATACGATGGGTGGATATGATGCTGTAATTGCAGCGAAATTTGTTAAAACTAAAAATGCTATAGCTTCCCATTATGATACTTTTCCTGCTATAAAAGTTAATAAAGATAAAACCAAGCATTTGTTTTTAGCAGAGGAAAAACGTTTAACTTTTTTATCTATTGGAGAATCTATAGATATTAGTAAATTTGAATAGTTTTTTAATCTTAATTAAAATTTTAATTATATAGAAAAAATTTTATTCGATAGAATTTAATTTTAAAAAAAATTATGAATAATAATTTATTGGAAAAATTTAATACACCTTTTGAAAGTATTCCTTTCGAAGAAATTAAGCAAGAACAATTTAAACCAGCAATAGAAAAGGCAATTGACGATGCAAAGAAAGAGATAAATGAAATAATTGAAAACACGGATCCTCCTAATTTTGTTAACACTATAGTAGCTTTAGAAAATGTTGGAAAAAAACTTAATATAGTTTCCTCTACTTTTTTTAATTTAAATTCTGCGGAGACTAATGATTATTTGCAAAGCTTAGCGGAAGAAATTTCTCCCCTATTGACTGAATTTGCAAATGATATTGTGTTAAATGAAAAATTATTTGAAAAAATAAAGATTGTTTATGATACTACATTAAAATCCAAGTTAAGCCAAGAAGAAGTACGGTTATTGGATAAAACCTATAAGGATTTTTCTAAAAACGGAGCATTACTTTCAACGGAAGATAAGGATACTCTTAGAAAAATATCTAATGAATTGGCAGTACTTTCCGTAAAATTTGGGCAAAATGTTTTGAAAGAAACTAACGATTATTTTCTCCATATTACCGATAGTAATGATATGGAAGGAGTTCCGGAATCTATTAAGGAGATGGCGCGTAATGAGGCTGAAAGTAGAGGTTTGGAAGGCTGGGTATTTACATTACATTATCCAAGTTATGTACCTTTCCTTACGTATGCAAAAAACAGGGAATTACGTAAAGAGATCTATACGGCATATATGCAGAGAGCCTGTAAGAATAACGAGTATAATAATGAAGAAATAATTCATAAGATAGTTAAATTACGAGGAGAGAAAGCCCAATTGTTAGGTTTTAAGACTTATGCAGATTTAATTTTACAAGAAAGAATGGCTGCTGCACCTAAGATCGTATATGATTTCTTATATGATTTACTGAATAAAGCAAAACCTTTCGCAGTAGAAGAAATCCAACAATTAAAAGAGTTGGCTGTACGAGAGGGAATTTCAGAGATTATGCCATACGATCATGCTTATTATGCGGAAAAATTAAGACAAGAAAAATTTTCGTTTTCCGAAGAAGAGCTCAAGCCGTATTTTCCATTAGATCAAGTGGTAAATGCCGCATTTGATGCTGCAAATAATTTATACGGATTAACATTCCATGAAAGAAATGACATTCAGAAATATCATCCGGAAGTTAAAGTTTATGAAGTAATAAATGATAAGGGAAAGCATCAGGCATTATTATATGCCGACTTTTTTCCACGTGCAGGTAAAAGAGCAGGCGCTTGGATGACTTCTTTTAAAGGACAGTTTAAAACATTAAGTGATAACGTTAGACCTCATATATCTATTGTTTGTAATTTTTCCCGTCCCAATGGAGAGATACCGTCTTTATTAACATTCACGGAAGTAACAACACTTTTTCATGAATTTGGACATGCTTTGCACGGCATTTTAGCAAACACCACATTTGAATCATTGTCAGGAACTAATGTTTATTGGGATTTCGTTGAGCTACCATCTCAATTCATGGAAAATTATGTATTTGAAAAGGAATTTTTAAAAACTTTTGCGCTTCATTATAAAACAGGAAAATTGCTAAAAGAGGAAAAAATTGATAAAATAGTAGCATCTGCCAATTTCATGCAAGGGTATCAAACAATCCGCCAGATAGGCTTAGGTTTATTAGATATGGCTTACCATACAAATGAATTAAAAGCAGAGGAAAGAATTGAAGATTTTGAAGTCAATAAAGTAAAAGAAACGCAAGTATATCCTCATATTAAAAATACCTGTATAAGCACTTCTTTTTCTCATATATTTCAAGGAGGATATGCCGCAGGATACTACTCATACAAATGGGCTGAAGTTTTAGATGCTGATGCTTTTGATTTCTTCAAAGAAAGAGGAATCTTTGATAAGGAAACTGCTTTAAAATTTGAAAATTTATTGAGTAAAGGAGGAACTGAGGACCCGATGGAATTGTATATTAGCTTCCGCGGAAGAAGACCTGAATCGGATGCTTTACTAAAACGCGCCGGTTTAATTCAGGATGCAAATTCATAATAAATAGAAACTTATAATAATAATAATGGTTTGATCTTTTTCAAGCCATTTTTTATAGATAGTAGAATTATATCACTAAAAGTCAATTGTTTTATGAAAAAATTATTGTTAAGATTTACCTCTATTCTTTAAAAAATTATCTCTCTTTAAATAAATTTATCTTTTTTTTAAAGCATCAAACCATTTGAAATTTTTGTAGGGTATATAGTGTTTCGTTTTGGCACCTAAACTCTTATTAAAATTAGCTATGCCCTGAATCATGGATCCTTCAAAATCGAATATTAGTTTTTGATTTGAGTATTTTTGAATTATCAAATCAATGAGATAGGCATAAGAATTTTTAATTTCAATTTCTTTAATTCTTACGGAAAGCAAATTTATAATTCTCCCTTTGGAAAAAATTAGCCATAAATAGACTGTAGGTATATGTTGTTCTCTATATACCGTATATTGTTTTAAAAGATTTCGATGATTTAATTCCAGTAAAAGTGAATTTAAAATATCTATTTGTGATTCTGAAAGAAAATTATGCAAATGGGTAAACAGAGTTCCTTTGATAACAGAATCTATATATCCTTCTTCAATTTCTATACTAGGTGAAAAATCATTTTTTAGAACTCTTTTTTTATTTTTATTATAATTATTTGAAATTGTTAAGTAATTAGATTCGAGATTTAGAATTTGATTATCTCTCTTTATACAATCTGTAGGAAAATAGGAAGTATTTTCTTCGTTAAAACAATAGCTTCTAACTCTGTATCTATTCAAAAAGGATAAAAAAAGGCTAAAGTTCTCAGCAGATATATTTTCTTTATAAAAAATACCTAGTTGTTGACAAAAAGTAGGTTGTACAACAAATTTCATTCCTAATTTCTTATGATAAGCAATAGGCATTACTGCTTCAAAATTGTTTAGTACCAATATATCATAACCGTCAGGAGAAACAATGTCCAAATACCATAATTCTGCATAGACTCTGTAATTTAAAGAATTATGCAAACAATTGGAATAATTCCTTTTATCAATATTTTTATGGTTATATATATGGATCATTCACTTTAACAATTAACTTTTCATACAATGATTTCCATGAGTTCCATTCTCCATAATCAGATAAGCTATCGTTATGAAAGATAGAGATGAATGTCCCATTTACTTTTTTTACGGAATTTAGTAAATCCCAAATTTTATTTTCTGCCTCCTCAATTGTTAAATTCATATAATTTTTTAACGTTACGTCCATCATGCAGAAAGGATAAATTTTTAAGTCTGTGATTTTATTGTTTTTTAAATCAAACCAGTAGAAAGGGGTACATGTTCCGGCACGAAATCCGATATGATCCTGAAAACCCATAGAAAAATCAGCGGTAATATGTAAATTTATGAGATTAGAATAAGTTTCGGGTAATGTAAGTTTGATGAAATGTTGTCGAGAGAATGAAATTTTTTGTTTCAAAAGTTTTTCCAACGCTATTTTTTCTTTTTTTAAAATTTCAAAATCTTTATTGGAATAATAGCTGGGGTGGAGACCAATAGTTGTGTATTCCTGCTTATCTAATTGACCAATGAGATTGCGATATGCTTTATTTTTTGGATTGTGATTGGTATCCCATTTGCTTCCCAAGCCAAAAGACACAAAATAAATGGTAGGAAATTCTAATTGTTCTATATAGGGATAAATATAATAAGGATCGGGTTTTATTCCTAATAATATTAAGGTTTGAAAGTATCCGTCTTTCCAACGCGAGGTAATAAGTTTTTTTCCAAAGGATTTTAAATTTCTAAACCAAGATTTATTCTTATAAAGCCAAGCATGATCAATATCAATGGTATTAATAAATTCAAATTTACGATTCTTACGTACAAGGGTAGGGAAATGATCTTTAAGTTGATTAAACAAGTCATAGGCAAATGTATCTATCCATGGATGAATTGGATCTATTTTACCATTGATGGAAGAAGATTGATAAGAAAATCTTTTATGTATATCTTCCCTATAAGGTAGATATTCCTCGTATCTTGAAAGTAAGTAAAATGTGGTTGCAAAAGGATCCTTTAAGATTTTGGTAAGATCTTGCATTTTAATATCGGTCTCGAATAGTAAATTGCAAGCCGAAAAATGCATTTCGTCTTTTATACTTAAGTTGGAGTAAGAAAATTTAGGTACGGCTTTACTATGATAATAATCTAGAGAATCTGTTAGTTGGAATTGAATTCCTAGGATTTGTTCGAAGATAAAGGAATATGTATAACGGATTCTTTCATTAATGTTGGGTACATAGATTAAAATCATATCCCAAAAATTATAATAAATTTTCATCAGCAAAACTAAAATAGGAAGTTTGGGTTACAATTAGATGATCCATAAGAGTAATATTCAATAAACTACCTGCTTTTTTAATTTCCTGAGTGATTTGTATATCAGAATTGCTCGGTTGTATATTTCCCGAAGGATGATTATGAGATATGATTAATGAAACTGCATTGAGTTCTAATGCATGTTTGAAAATAATTCTATTGTCAACCATTGTTCCTGTAATTCCTCCTTGAGAAATTTTTTCTTTGCTTACTATTTTATTGGATCGACTTAAATATATAACCCAAAATTCTTCAATAAGAAGGTCTCCAATTATTGGCTGAAGAATATTAAATGCATCTTTGGCAGAAGAAATATTTTCTTTTTTGAGTGCTTGTTGTAAAGATTTTCTTCTTCCAATTTCCAAGGAAGTAACTATTTCAATAGCTTTTACTTTACCGACACCGTTGAATTTGCATAAATCTCGTATTGAGAGCTTTGCCAATTCGTTCCAATTATTATTTACCGAAGATAAGATCCGTTGAGCTAGAATAATGCTGCTTTCTTGTTTAGAGCCGCTCCCCAGAATTATAGCTAAAAGCTCGGCATCTGATAATGATTGTTTGCCTTTTAACAATAATTTTTCTCTGGGTCTTTCTTCTTCAGCTAATGATTTTATATTCATATGAACTCATTTTAATTAGATTCCATCTTGAATATCCTTCTGAAGATATAATATTGCAGTGGATGATGGGGATGAGTCTTCCATAGACTGTTTTATAATTTCCTCTTGAATTTCTTTAACAGAGGATTCTTCCATGGATTGGATGGTGTTTTTTATTAATAGTTGTGTGGCATTTTTTGCTGATAGAATGATTTTCCAAGTATTAGGATTTATATATACTTGTTGAGCTAAATTGTGCTCAAATTCCGTTTGAATGGTTTCAATTAGATTATATTCATAAGATTTACTATCCTCAGTTGGAGCAACGCGTCTGATTAATGAGGCAGGTTTAATTCTTTCTAAAAACAAAGTCATTCGCTCATAGGCTTGCAATTTATTCGGTAAAATGTTTTCAGAATATTTTAAACGAAGTTCGAAATTTCTTCTTTCTCTTTCTGATTGAAAAAATTGGGTAAGCATAAACATAAATCCCCCTACGAAAATTACTAAAATAGCAAGGGAAATAATTAAAATTGAAATGTCCATAAAATTTAAATAAATTAGGCGGAGGCAAAAATACTATTTTATATTAAAAAAAACACCTAATGGGAAAGAATATTAAAAAAGTTTAAATTCTTTTTTATTGATACTAACATATTTAGATTTTGATAGTAAAAAAAGTTTAAAAAATATTTGGAGCATATGGAAATATCTTCTACATTTGCACTCACAAAATTCCTCCTTAGCTCAGTCGGTTAGAGCATCTGACTGTTAATCAGAGGGTCGCTGGTTCGAGCCCAGCAGGAGGAGCTAAAATTCAAAAGGTTACAAACTTAATAAGTTGTAACCTTTTTCGTTTGTCAAAAATTTGTCAAAAAACATTATATTTATTTTCTATATTTAAAAGAGACTCTGGTTAAATCTTAAACATAATTAAAAATAAAAAAGATGAGATTAAACTTAAACTCATCTCTATAAATTTCTTGAAAAATATTTCTTTCTTGAAAAATATTTCTTATTTGTTTAACAATTTCTCTATCAACTCATTCTTTTCATTTATCATTCTCTCATATAATTCATGCTTTTCTTT